>NZ_JAQMUH010000044.1:0-18395 GCF_028331025.1 Anabaenopsis arnoldii
AATGCGAAATGTTGTTTCTTTCACCTCCACTGACTCAAATCGATATTTATCTGCTTGTTGCGGAGACTGATTAATTAGTTCAAAAATTAACCCCGGACTGCGCTTGAAAATTTGGTAATAAATCGAGTCACGTTTCACTAATATTTTTGAGGTATCCTAAGTATTTTTGACTGCTGGGATGATGATTACTATAGCATCATTTCATTATCTGTTTTTGTCCTAACCTCCTTGGCGGTTGTCGTATCATGATCATATTTTGTCTATGACCTCTAACCCAGCATTGTGTACAGCCATAGCTCATCGTATTACTACCAGTCCCCAAAGGCGAATTACGTTCGCTGAATACATGGATATGGCTTTATATCACCCCGAACATGGTTACTACTCCAGTCACGCTGTGAAAATTGGATTTGGGGGTAGTGATTTTTTCACCTCTCCTAGTCTGGGTAGTGACTTTGGGGAGCTATTGGCGGAACAATTTCGCCAGATGTGGGAAGTTTTAGGGCGTCCTGAGCCTTTTTCTTTGGTAGAAATGGGAGCAGGTCAAGGACTGTTGGCTATGCATATCCTGAGCTACTCTCAGCTACATTATCCAGACTTTTTTAAGGCGCTAAAGTATATTATTGTGGAGAAGTCCCCAGGATTTCAGCAAGAACAACAGGAACGGTTACAAAACTTTCCTGTTCGTTGGTGTAATTTAGAAGATATCCCCACTGACTCGATAACTGGTTGCTTTTTTTCTAATGAATTGGTGGATGCTTTGCCAGTACATCAGTTTATTTTAGAAGCTGGGGAAATGCGAGAAATTTATGTCACTACCCACAAAGATAAGTCTGAAACTTGGTTTATAGAGGTGACTGGCGAAGTTTCTACACCCCTACTGCAAGAATACTTAAACTTGATAGAAATTGATTTGACTCATCCTAGTTATGAGGATGGTTATCGTAGTGAAATTAATTTGGCTGCTGGTGAGTGGTTAGGTATAGTAGCCGACCGCTTGCATCGCGGGTATGTGTTAACAATTGATTATGGCTACCCCGCTCATCGTTATTATCATTCCCGGCGATCGCAAGGAACCTTACAATGTTATTACAACCATCGCCACCACAACAACCCCTATATCAACATTGGTCAGCAAGATATTACCGCTCATGTTGATTTTACTGCTTTGGAACGATGGGGCGATCGCTTTGGTTTAGAGAAAATAGGATTTATCCAGCAGGGTTTATTTTTAATGTCCTTGGGTTTAGTCCAGCGCATTGCTGCTATTTCTGATCTAGAAATTCCCCTCTCACAACTATTGCAAAGGCGCGAAGCATTACACCAGCTCATAGACCCCTCAGGGCTAGGTAGCTTTGGAGTTTTAATTCAAAGCAAAGGACTCCAGCCTGCAGAAATAGGTCAGCCACTGACAGGGTTAACTGTGCCGGAGTAAAATAGAGGAAAGTTAAGACTCTCTTTAAGAATGCGATCTTGTCCTGATATAGATTAGCATAAAATTGACTACTGTGCAGACCCAGGTAACAGGAAAGTATTAATTATGACCGCTCATGAACTCTTGTTATTGATAACACTACTTAGCCCAGGCATCTTGCTGTCGGTGATTATAATGGTCACCTTTGCGGCTGGGGGCTGATTGTTCTTCACTCATTAGGGAACAGTTATTTCTGGACAGTGATAACTGTTCAACAATCTTACAATCAGACCATGGAAACGCGATATTTAGGACTGGCTACACCCAAGCTGTACCAAAGGAAAGTAAAAAATGAAGGTGGCATTTCTGGGAACTGGACTTATGGGATTACCGATGGCTCAACGGTTGTTAGCAGCCAACATAGAGCTAGTGGCCTACAACCGCACCCCAGAAAAATTAGCTCCACTACAGGCAGCTGGTGCGGAAATTGTAACACATCCTCGTCAAGCAATTCGTGCTGCTGATTACATTATTCTCATGTTGACTAATGCCGCAGCAATTTATCATGTTTTGCTTTCAGATACTGCTTGGCGCACTCTAGAAGGGCGGACTGTGATTCAGATGGGGACTATTACCCCCATAGAAAGCCAAGAAATCAGAGATGCGGTCATTGGTGGCGGTGGCGAGTATATAGAAGCTCCAGTATTAGGTAGTATTCCAGAAGCAAAAGCTGGTAAGCTGATTGTCATGGTAGGTGCAGAACAAAGACAATATCAAAGGGATTTAAAGTTACTGCAAAACTTTGGTCCAGAGCCTGTATTTGTGGGCCCCGTAGGCTCCGCTGCTGGGTTGAAGTTAGCACTAAATCAACTCATTGCTTCCCTAACCACTGGCTTTGCTCTGAGTCTGGCGTTTGTCGAGCGTCAAGGTATTGACATAGATTTATTTATGCAAATCCTGCGCGAAAGTTCACTTTATGCGCCTACTTTTGACAAGAAACTCAGACGGATGCTAGACGGCGATTATACCAATCCCAATTTCCCCACAAAACACCTGCTCAAAGATACAGATTTGTTTATCTCAGCAGCAAAATCACTGGGTTTGGATCTCGCCAGTATTGAATCTGTGCGGCAAATTTTGCAAACGGCGATGAAAATGTCATTTGCTAATGATGACTACTCGTCAATATTTTCTGCCATTAATCAATGGGGAGAAGCAAGTGGCGAATAATCCTGTAAGCTAAATTATAACCACAGCGATCGCTCCTCCTAATGCAGCAAATACAGCTGATACAAATGCCGTAGCAAATAACCACCAAGAAGCTGTAGCAGCGGCTTTGCGGGTTTCTTCTGCTTGTCTTTGTGCTTGATATTTTAACTCTTCTAGACGGCGTTGGCTTTCCTGCTGTAGCCGTTCAGCACGTTGCAGTACGGTGTTGCGTACCCGCTCAATCTGGTGAATAATGGCGTTGGCATCAGCTTCAGAAATATCCTCACGGGAACTTATAATCGCCACCAAGGTGTCCCGATCACAAGCAGACAGGCGACGGCGTAACGCTTCAAACCCAGCCGGTGGATCATCAAATAACCTGCGGATATCGAGCTTGATGCCATCATAATTCAATTCAGGGCGCTCTAAGGAATTGAGATAGTTACGGAGCCGGGCAAAAATCCCTTCTATCACATCTTGAATCCCCCTTTGAATACCATGTACTTGTTCTACAAATTGCTCCCGCACGGAGACGATATGATCAGCAATTCTGGCTGCTTCTTCATCAGTCATATCTTCCCGAATTTTTAGCAAAGCCATGACTGTGGAACGGTCAAAATGAGCCAAGCGATCGCCCAGGGTTTCCATTCCCACTCCGGGATCATGCAATAATAATTGTAGGTCACGCTTAATAGCTTCTGGGTTAAGTTCCTCCTTACCAGTTTGCCGCAAATACTCTGACAGATAAGCTTGAAATGTTGCCATTCTTTGCTGGGTGCGGGTAGCCAGACGACGGGGCGCGCGTACAATATTACGAATGGAAGTTTGCACAGAATTAATCACTTCATTGACTTTTTCTGCACTCAGGTCTGGCCGCTGACTGAGTAACTGAACTAAAGTATCCCGATCTACCTGAGACAAACGCCGGCGCAAGGCTACAACTCCCTCTCTAGGGTTGTAAAATAGTCTGTTAAAATCGCGTTGAATGCCTTCAGGGTTTAATTCTTCTTTACCAGTATGACGTAAATAATCAGCGATAGTAGCTATTACTGAGTCGTACTGTTCCTTCCAAGCTTGAGGTGTATGGCGGATATTGTGCCAGGACTCTTCTACAGTGTCAATAATTTGATTAACTTGCTGTGGACTCAAATCTTGGCGCTGACTGAGTAAGCTAACTAAGGTATCTCGGTCAAAGCGAGCTAATCGCGCCCGCATAGCAATGATTCCCGACTGGGGGTCTTCTAGCAGCTTTTGCACATCCGCGCGAATCCCATCAGGGTTTAACTCCGCTTTGCCAGTATTACGCAGATACGATTCTAAATTTAACCATAAAGTTTCCGCGTGATGTTTGGCTTGTTCCGCCAACCCTTGAGATTGTACCAAGACCTGATGGCGCTGATTTTCTAATTCATTGAGAATCGGGTTGACTTCTTCTGTGGGAATATCATTTCGTGCTAGCAATATCTCCCGCATTTCTTGGCGGTCTAATTGTGAGAGTCGTAGCGAGAGAGTTTCGTAATCTACCTGTGGATCTGCTAATAATGGTTTAAAGTGCTGCTCAAGTCCTTGTGGAGTTAATTCTGCTTTATTGGTAACAAGTAAGTAACTTTCTATTCGGCGTTGTAGGTCTTGTGTAATCTCCCTTTCTTCCGCATCCCTGACTATAACTAATACCTCTTGGCGGACAGTTTCTAGCTGGTCAGTAATACCCTGGATTTGTTCTTGGGTGAGTATCCCCCGTTCCTGGAGAGTACGGGCAAAATCCTGGCGAGAAAGTCTCTCTAGTTCCCTTTTGACTATACCAGGGTCTGCCTCTGGGTCATAGATGACATCACGAAATTCTTCAGCAATTCTCTCAGGACTGAATTGCCAAGCATAGGTATTTAGTAGGTAGTTTTCCACATCAGCTCTAATGGGACTATAGGGTTCTGATGGTATGGGCAACCCCAGTTGATCAGCTTGTGCAGTGAGTTTCTCCTTAGCAGTGGTGAGCGATCGCCAAATTCTTTCTACATCTATATCTGATAAATCTGCCCTTCCCAACACAATACCAGTCAGTGCAGTGATTATTTGTTGTAAAGTTTGTTGCATCCAACCTGGTTTTTCTGTTCTTGATGCTGTTTCCTGAGCAGTCCGGATTTCTGCTATTAACCGATCTAATTTGGCGTTGATCTCATCTGTCTTCCCTTGTCCCGGGGGGAGTGACTGCAAATAGTTAACTAACTCAGCTAAATTGTCTTGGATGGGTTTTTGCTGACTAACTACCTGCTGCCAAACTTTGTATAGTGTATCACTGATACGTTTAACCTCTCTGGGAGAAAAGTCGGTACGACTGCTGACTAAATCCCTAAACCTTTGGCGGTCAATGTTCCGGAGGTCTGGACTGGATGCGATGGCTTGCAATTGTGGATCTTTGAGTAAATTTTCAAAATCCCTGCGAATGTGGGATATATCCCATTCTGGGGGGCGGATCTGTTCTAGGTAATCTTCTATATTTTCCCGAATACTAACGGGGTCAACAGCATTCCCTAATTCCCGACCCACAGCAGCAGCAGCTGCTTCGGCTGTTGCTACAACTTGTTGATTCACCGCCTTTGCACCCAATGCAGCCGAAGCAGTCCCCATAATCGCCTGAAAACCTGAAGTTGCTGAATTGACGACCGAACCAACTAAGGAACCCACAGTGGTCGAACTTACCCACACCAGCAGCAAAAAGTATGCTCCCCAAATAACTAATCCCAGAATTGCGCCCAGCCTGGCATCTAATACCAGTAAACTTAATTTAACTGCGAGGAAGCAAGCGATTAATAAAGCGATGGTAACAGTAACTAATGTCCATAACCCCAATGCTGTACCAATTTTGCGAATGCTACCACCGAAACTTCCCACTTCCCCAGCCACTGCATCTGAGTCAGATGGCCGCCCCAAGTAGGAAATACCAGCGGCGACGGAGAGGTTAGTTAACAGTAATTGGAAGGCAAAAGCTAGGATCACACCGGAGATTAAAGCGACAAAAAAGCGCGGACCCGAATTGATCACTGATGCTTGGGCTGGGGTGATAGCAGTGGGAACTACGGGAGTCTGTGCTACCCATAATAGTGGCTTGTAAACCTCCAGGATGTTTTCTGTAAATTGAAACATTATATTTCCTTCTTATAAATTGCAATGTCGGGAGGATGAGGAATTTCATGAGCAGGAATTAAACATCTATTTCTTGGGTGTATCTATGGCAATACTGATTTTTTTCCACTTTTAGGATCGTGTAATTTAGCCATTTTATGCATCTCTCTCAAGTTATAAAAATCTATCTATACCTAGGTGTAAGTTTGATGATTTAACTTTTAAGATTTTTCTGAAGCTACAAGGCATAATATGAACTAAATATAGCCTGAAAAATGCTATGATTTCAGAGTTGAATTTTGGTAATTTAT
The DNA here is from genome assembly GCF_028331025.1 of Anabaenopsis arnoldii. NCBI lineage: Bacteria > Bacillati > Cyanobacteriota > Cyanophyceae > Nostocales > Nodulariaceae > Anabaenopsis > Anabaenopsis arnoldii. The sequence continues at coordinate 6,055 of NZ_JAQMUH010000044.1, forward strand.
TGGCTGAAATTACCCAGAAAATTAGCTTTTTATGATGACAATTAGGATTTCTACCTGGCAGCCATACCTGGCAAGAGTTTGATGTATAAATCAATTATAAATACTGAATTATTCTGGTTGAGAAATTATTAATTTACATTTATTAATTTACATTTATTTATGCTGAGGATTTTCATCACCCCCTCAAGGTGGATATGCCCAGAATTATAACTTTCTGATAATCCTCCGCAAGAGGTGTGTGTAGTTTGTACCTACAGAGGGAAAGCAACTTACTGATAAACAGCTAAATTAAGGTTAAGCAATAAATAATTTTGGATAAGAAAAATGGAAACTCGAGAGACGCGTTCTTCCACAAATCTACCACCGGTGGCGGTGGAATACAATGGCAGAGATAGGAATGCATTTCTATTTGGCTGGACTCCTCAAGCCGAAATCTGGAATGGTCGCTTTGCAATGATTGGCTTTCTGGCCTATTTAGCTTGGGATGTAGCGGGATATAGTGTTCTACGGGATGTACTACATCTGGTTGGTCGTTAACCATGAAAAAATTAACAATTTAGTTGGATTTGGGAGTAAAAATATGGAAACTAAAGAACCACGTCGTTCTACAGATTTACCACCAGTAGCTACAGCTTATAACGGTGTTGACCGCAACGCTTTTCTTTTTGGTTGGAACCCTCAAGCAGAACTATGGAATGGCCGCTTGGCAATGATTGGCTTTCTGGCTTACCTAATTTGGGATTTAGCTGGATACAGCGTTTTACGGGACGTACTCCACATTATGAGATATTCGTCTTGAAAATCCTAGGAATAAGTCGAGAGTAGTTACTAATTCCCAAATAAACATTGACGTTCTTAACTCTTCAATAATACAAATCAAAATTAAAAAGGCGGTACCCAAACTGGTAACCGCCTTTTTGATAACTTGCTCACCCATGGAACTCTACCGGAAACGCGCACAATACCCCTATGATCACAACAGAAAACGAACCATTACATATAACGCTAACGCCACAACTTGTACAATCGTAATTGGGAGACCATAATGAAGAAAAGTTTTAAAAGCAATGGGACGACCGTGTTGCTCAGAAATACCTGCGGCTACTATGTTAGAAGATGCTCCTACTAAAGTACCATTCCCTCCTAAGGTGGCACCAAACATCATGGCGTAAAACATTGGGAGCACTTCCGGGGGAAACTGTCCATCAAAATTTGTAAGAAGAACTTCTGGGCTGACTAATCCCACTGTGACAAGATATTGTTTAAGCAAAGGAAGCATCCCTACTACCAATGGAATGTTGGGTACTAGACTGGATAACATGTAATAAAAGTTCGTATAAGGATATACTTTTAACCATAAAAATAGTCGATAAATTGATACTTTCTGATATAATTTGAGAGTATTGCCATTATAATTAGTAATTAGTAATTAGTAATCGCAGAACCCCATGTTCAGAGTCATTATTAATCAAATCAGTACAACTCTATATGAAGATCATAGAATGGTCTCCAAGGTTTGAGATTTATTGCTAGGGCAACGATAAAAATAAGTAAAATTACTATAGTCACAATGGACAAGAAAGCACGTGCCATGTTGAAGGTGCCAAAAATTGCTATGCTAAAAGCCGAGACTAGCTATTGTGCCAACCATGCCCGCGCCTACTATCAACCCTACAATCACAGCCTTCCCCTTGACAGCTGTAGTCGGTCAAGAAGCAATTAAATTAGCCTTGCTGTTAGCAGCAGTTGATCCTGGTTTAGGAGGAGTGGCGATCGCCGGCCGTCGCGGTACGGCAAAATCAGTAATGGCGCGTGCTATCCACGCCTTACTACCACCCATCGAAGTTGTGAAAGGCTCGATGAGTAACTGCGATCCCAACCGCCCAGAAGACTGGGATGATGATCTGTTAGCAGAGTACGCAGATCAAGATATTACAGAAGTACCCACGGAAATTATTCCGGCGCCATTTGTCCAAATTCCCTTGGGAGTCACAGAAGACAGATTATTAGGTTCTGTAGATGTAGAACAGTCTGTAAAGCAGGGTGATACAATTTTTCAGCCGGGGTTACTCGCCACAGCTAACCGAGGGGTGCTGTATGTGGATGAGTTGAATTTATTAGATGACCAAATATCAAATCAGCTGCTCACAGTCTTATCCGAGGGACGTAACCAAATTGAGCGGGAAGGAATTAGTTTTCAGCATCCTTGCAAATCCTTATTTATAGCCACCTATAACCCAGAAGAAGGAGGATTACGGGAGCATTTACTAGATAGAATTGCCATCGCTCTTTCTGCTGATGGTGTCCTGGGACTAGATCAAAGAGTAACAGCTGTGGAGCAAGCGATCGCCTATGCTAAATCCCCCCAAGCATTTCTGGAGCAATACGCAGAAGATTTAGACGGGTTAAAAACCCAAATTATCCTAGCGCGGGAATGGTTGAAAGAAGTAACCATTACCTCAGAACAAATTACCTATTTAGTCAATGAAGCCATTCGCGGGGGAGTGGAAGGACATCGGGCGGAATTATTCGCCGTGCGTGTAGCTAAAGCTGCGGCGGCTTTAGAAGGAAGGACAACAGTCAACGCCGAAGATTTACGCCGGGCCGTGGAGTTCGTCATTGTACCACGTTCAACAATTGTCCAGACCCCACCACCAGACCAACCACCACCACCCCCACCCCCACCCCCTCAAAATCAACAAGAAGAGGACCAACAGGAGGAGGAAGAACAGGAACAAGAGCAAGAACAGGAACAAGAACAAGAACAGGAACAAGAACCCCCTGATGTTCCAGAGGAATTTATTTTTGACCCAGAAGGGGTAATTCTGGATGACAGCGTGCTTTATTTTGCCCAAATGGCCAAGCGTCAGGGTAAATCTGGCAGTCGCAGTATGATTTTTTCCGAAGACAGGGGACGCTATATTAAGCCCATGTTACCCAAAGGGAAAGTGCGCCGCATTGCCGTAGATGCTACACTTAGGGCGGCTGCACCCTATCAAAAAGCCAGAAGGGCAAGACACCCGGGTAAAAGAGTTATTGTGGAGCAAAGCGATATCCGTGCCAAGCGCTTGGTACGCAAAGCGGGAGCCTTGATAGTATTTGTAGTGGATGCTTCGGGTTCCATGGCTCTCAACCGGATGCAATCAGCTAAAGGGGCGGTGATGCAACTGTTAACGGAGGCTTATCAAAACCGTGACCAAGTAGCATTGATTCCTTTCCGGGGAGAACAAGCAGAAGTATTGTTACCTCCTACCCGTTCTATAGCTCTGGCACGTAACCGCCTAGAAAGATTACCTTGTGGTGGTGGTTCACCCTTAGCACATGGTTTAACTCAAGCGGTAAGGGTGGGTGTCAATTCAGAAATGAGTGGAGATGTAGGGCAAGTGGTGATTGTGGCAATTACGGATGGGCGGGGTAATATTCCCTTGGCGCGGTCTCTGGGTGAACCATTAGAACCGGGAGAAAAGCCAGACATCAAAGCAGAACTATTAGATATTGCCGGGAGAATTCGCGCCGGAGGAATGCAGCTATTGGTAATTGATACCGAGAGTAAATTTGTGTCCACGGGTTTTGCTAAAGAATTAGCACAAACAGCGGGAGGTAAGTATTATCATTTGCCTAAAGCTAGTGATAAAACCATTGCTGCCATGACTAAAGGTGCGATCGCCGATATAAAATCCCGATAATTAGCACTATCACCAGGCTACCTAGCTATTAATAGGAAATGTTGGTATAAATGGAGGTAAAGCGAATGTTTATCTCTCCAAAATCGACTTATGAGCAATACCAGCAACTTTCGTGACGCTATTCGCGAGGCTAGAACTCAGTCCCTCATTGGCCCCAATGTCATTGCCAATGCCCTACCCTATGTTGGTGGTGGTCTGGTGCTAACCGCCTTGGGAACCTATGGTGGTTTGGGCGTTATCCGTACCAATCCGGCTATTTTTTTCCCCACCTTCATCGGTGCGGTGATTGTGGAGTTAATTTTATTTTTTGTCGCCCGTAATGTTGCTGAAAAAGGCAACAAGAGTGTAGCATTACCTCTATTAGCAACCTACGGGTTGTTGTCTGGGTATACCCTGAGTGGTTTAGTCTTCCTGGCCTTGCAAACCCAAGGGGTAGGTATTCAAGGTGTGGGCTTGGCAGCCCTAGGTTGTGGTGTCACCTTTATTGTTGCTCGTCAAATTGGTTCCAATCTCTCCGAAAATGATGGCATGGCTTTAACCAAAACTATCAGGTTAGGCGTTATTGCCTTGGTAGTTGTGGTCTTGACCCAATTTGTATTGGCGATGTTTGGTGTTTACACCCCCAGTTGGTTAGAAATCGGTATCTCTGGTTTGGGGGTATTTCTATTTGTTGGGGTATCGGTGGTTGACTTCTACATCTTGCCCCGTACTTATAGGGATAACGAATATTTACCGGCGGCTTTGTCCATGTACCTCACCTACATCAACTTGTTTGTGTTTATCTTACGGTTACTAATTGCCTTGAATAGTCGGGATTAAGCACAATCCACTGCCCCATCCCCTCTGTGGGAGGGGCTGATAAATTATTTTTAATGACATTTTCTGAGAGGATGATTTTGATGTTAGAACTCCACAAAGTGGCAAGTACGATTGCCCTGCTAATTTCTGGGACACTTATCGGATGTGCCCAACCAAAGGAGATTCAAGCAATTAACCCCCATGAATTTAGCTCCGAGCAGACGGGTACTAACCCCAATGTCATCGCTCAACCAGTAGAGCAAAACATAACTAGCAGTGGTGCAATTAATCAGTTGCTGTCAAATCGTCAATGTCCGGGTTGTGATTTAGAGAGGGCAGACTTAAGGGGTGCTAACCTGAGTAATGCTAATTTATTGCGTGCCGATTTGGCAAAAGCCAATTTGAGTAATGCTAATCTCAGTGGAGCTAACTTGATGGCAGCAGACCTAGAGGAAGTGAATTTCACTGGGGCAAATCTCAGAGGGGCAAATTTTCTAGGTGCGGATTTAGAAGGAGCCAATTTCACTAATGCAGATGTTACCGGAGCCAACTTTACAGCAGCTGACCTAGAACGAGTAATTGGGTTGAGGAGATAACACTACTGCATAGACTACAAGAGAAGTCGCCCAATTACAGCTACAATCAAAAGTAAATCGACTTAACAATATCCACCAAAAGCGCTCCCCAATTTAGCAAGCTCTATGGAAGTACTAGAACTAAAACGCGAAATCGAAACATTGTCCGGTCGTCTGGGTAAAGCCCAGGACTATCTTTGACATACCCGCGCTAAATGCCAAAATACAAGATTTAGAACAAATTGCAGCGCAGCCAGAATTCTGGAACGAGCAGACAGAAGCTCAAAAAACACTGCAAGAACTTAACGACCTCAAAGACCACTTGGAACAATATCATCACTGGCGAGCCAGTCTGGAAGATACCAAGGCTGTGGTAGAGTTGTTGGAACTAGAAACCGATGCGGCACTATTAGAAGAAGCAGAATCTACAGTTACTCAGCTCAATCGTGAACTAGACCAGTGGGAATTACAACAGCTGCTTGCTGGTCCCTATGATGCTGAGGGGGCAGTATTAACAATTAATGCTGGTGCTGGTGGTACAGATGCCCAAGACTGGGCTTTTATGCTGATGCGAATGTATACCCGGTGGGCGGAAGCTCACGGCTACAAGGTGACTTTAGCCGAAGAATCAGAGGGTGATGAAGCGGGTATAAAATCAGCAACCCTGGAAATTACTGGCCGCTATGCTTATGGTTATTTGCGATCGGAAACAGGCACCCATCGCTTAGTACGCATTTCACCTTTTAATGCTAACGGCAAGCGACAAACCAGTTTTGCTGGGGTAGAAGTGATGCCACAGTTAGATAACTCTGTACAACTGGACATTCCAGACAAGGATTTAGAAGTCACTACATCTAGGGCTGGCGGTAAAGGTGGGCAGAATGTCAACAAAGTAGAAACAGCAGTACGGATTGTTCACTTACCCACTGGTATTGCAGTACGTTGTACTGAAGAACGCTCTCAGTTGCAAAACAAAGAGAAAGCCCTGGCGCGCCTGAAGGCTAAACTGCTGGTGATTGCTAGAGAGCAAAAAGCCCAAGAGGTGGCTGAAATTCGCGGCGATATGGTGGAAGCTTCTTGGGGTAACCAAATTCGCAATTATGTTTTCCACCCTTACCAAATGGTCAAGGATTTGCGTACCAATGTGGAAACAACAGCGGTAGGTGATGTAATGAATGGCGAGCTTGATTTGTTTATTCAAGCTTATCTACGGCAAGAAAGCCAGCTGGTAGAAAACATTGCTATCTAACCAAAGATTTAGGGGGGAGTTTGATTGATTGTTGCTGACTCCCGCTCTGATCAGCTTTGTGGGACAAAATCGTTAAAATGGGAGTCAATTCCCCAGTAAACTGTTACATTGGTAAATAAAAGAGTGTTGTAGTCAAAATATTATGAGCAACTCGCCCACAGAACCCAAACCTAGCTATGTAAAACTTGCCATGCGAAACATGGTGCGCAAGGGAGGTACTTCCATGAAACACTTTGCGCTTACTACTGTAGGCCTTTTAGCTGTGTTCGTGGGTCTTGCTTACCTAACTCGGTAAGAATTAACCAACATGAAAACCCGGGATGCGGGAGGAGAGTTGATAACTGGTGCAAGTTGAAGTAGATGTGCAGGATTTGTTTTACCAATCCTCTTCAGGAGAAGTTATAGATTTTGAGTATAAGTATATTCCAGTTGCTAGGGAAACTTGGCAAGACTGGTTTGGTTGCTGGTTGTCAAGTCTACAAGCTGATCTTCCTCGTGCACCGGGTTATGAAGTCGGGCTGCGTTTGACAGATGACAGGGAAATTCAGTTATTGAATGCTGAATATCGTCATCAAAATAAACCAACAGACGTTTTATCTTTTGCCACATTGGAAGTAGATTTTCCTCAAAATCCGGAAATGCAGGATGAACCTTTGTATCTAGGTGATATTGTTATTTCGGTAAATACGGCTCAACTTCAAGCACAACAACAGGGACACAGTTTACCAACCGAATTAGCTTGGTTAGCCGCCCATGGGCTATTACATCTGTTGGGTTGGGATCATCCAGATGAAGAACAGTTGATGCAAATGCTCAAGCAGCAAGTAGAATTACTGAGGCTAATTAGTATTGATATTGACATTGAGTATTAAATTGTATTTATGTCAAGAAATGTCTATAATACTGCTGTAGAAAAGTGCCTCAAAGTTGATTGCCTGATCGGAAATTGTCACATCAGTGAGATTCTTCTGTAATTACTTTATCATTCTATTTTTAGGCTTATGTCCCAACAAGTTTCCCCTCCATCAACACAAAACTGCCTACCAACGCTGATTACTAAGGAACGGGAACTGTCCTGGCGAGTTGCTTCTAATTTATTCATTAGCTTTAAATACGCCTGGGCTGGAATTAGCTACACCTTTCACACTCAACGCAACTTTCGTATCCACTTAAGTGTATGTGCTTTGGCGATCGCCTTAAGCATTTTCCTGCACCTGCAAGGGGTAGAAATTGCGGTCATTAGTATAACCAGTGGTTTAGTATTAGCATTGGAATTAGTTAATACAGCTATTGAGTCCCTGGTAGACTTAACAGTGAAGCAGACCTATCACGAGTTAGCTAAAATTGCCAAAGATTGCGCCGCTGGTGCTGTACTGATATCAGCCTTAGTAGCTTTAGTGGTTGCGGCTACCCTGTTGCTACCCCCTCTAGTGATTTTAATTCTGTCAAATTTCTAGATAAAAACCAGGAGTCATAGGCCTTGATTATAGTCATTGATAATTATGACAGTTTTACATATAATCTGGTGCAGTATCTCGGAGAACTAGCAGCAGAGTTTCCTGTGGCCTCAGATATTCAAGTTTTTCGCAACGACAAAATTACAGTGGAGGAAATTAGGGCATTAAATCCCAATCTAATAGTAATTTCTCCGGGTCCTGGTCGTCCAGAAAACGCCGGCATCTCCCAAGATGTGATTAAACAGCTAGGTCACAACTTACCAATTTTAGGTGTTTGCTTAGGGCATCAAAGCATTGGTCAAGTATTCGGTGGTAAAATCGTCTCAGCTAAGGATTTGATGCATGGTAAAACCTCCCAAGTGTCTCACGCGGGAGTAGGTGTTTTCCAGGGTTTAGAAAATCCCATGGTAGCCACCAGATATCATAGTTTAGTGATTGACCGTGACACTTGCCCAGAGGTGTTAGAAGTCACCGCTTGGGTTGAGGATGGTACTATTATGGGAGTGAGACACCGGAACTATCCTCACATTCAGGGCGTCCAGTTTCATCCAGAGAGTGTTTTAACATCTTCAGGAAAGCAGTTATTACGAAACTTTCTGGAACAATTACAGCCGACAGGGTAATTTATGAACCGACGAGAGTTGATGGGCTATGGTGGTACGGGGTTAGTGACAGCACTGCTGAGTAATTTAGGCCGCAAGGCTGACGCAAAATCTCCGGCTTTATCAGTTCAGTGGTTGGGTCATACTTGCTTTTTATTTACTGGTAGCGGTGTGAGGATTTTGGTTAATCCATTCCGCACAGCTGGCTGTACAGCTGGGTATCGTCCGCCCCGAGTCGAGGCGGATTTAGTCATGATTAGCAGTAAATTACTAGATGAAGGTGCGGTAGATGGACTACCGGGAACCCCCAAGCTAGTATATGCTCCTGGTGCTTACGAGTTTAAAGGTATTCAGTTACAGGGAATTGCTATAGACCATGATCGCAAAGGTGGTAGACAATTTGGGATGAATACCGCTTGGAGTTGGGAACAAGGGGGAATTAAGATTCTCCATTTAGGAGGTGCTGCGGGGCCGATTGGGATTGAGCAACGAATTTTGATGGGTCGCCCTGATGTGTTGTTCATTCCAGTGGGGGGTAGTGATAAGGCTTATAATGCCCAAGAAGCCCAGCAGGTGACTGGGTTGTTAAATCCTAAATTGGTAATTCCCACTCACTACCGTACACAAGCGGCTAATGATGTATGTGATATTTCCCCAGTGGATGAATTTCTGAGTTTGATGCAGGGCATGACTGTAACTCGTAGTAATAGTGATATAACTAATATTACTGCTAATAATCTGCCAGAAAAAAGTGAGATACGCGTTTTAACCTATAAGTTTTAACCTATAAGTTTTAATTAACACTTTGATTAATACAACATTGCTCAGTTAATAGAGGCAATTGATCAATTGCCTCTATTGTAATTTCAGATTACCAATTTCCAAAAATGACTTTTAGGCAGTTAACCATTCTGGTGTAAATCTATCTTCTTCAGCAACAAAAGACTCAGTTGCTATTGTTCCATCCATAGACCAAATTCTATCTACGCCTGTTTGTGGATCGCGCCAGTAGATATCAGTTGTACCATTACCATCAAAATCTCCTAGTGACAGCATTAAACCAGGCTGGGTGTTGGGTAGGAAGGCTTCAGAAGCGATTGCTCCGCCATCCATGATCCAGGCGGTATTCTCACCGGTTACCTGATTATGCCAGAAGATATCAGTTTTACCGTCGCCATTAAAGTCACCAATGGATGATGTCCAGGATGAGTCTAATGTTGTTAAATTAGATTCGGTAATTATGATACCGTTCATTGTCCAAATCTTGTTCTCTCCTGTTTCACTGTTGCGCCACAGGATATCAGTTCTCAAGTCACCGTTAAAATCCCCTAGGGTAAAGTCCCAAGATGAGTCTTTTGATTCCAGAGCAAATTCATTTTTAGTGGTTCCATTCATCAACCAAAGTTTGTTTTCACCGGTTTCGCTATTGCGCCAGAAGATATCACTTCTACCATTACCAGTGAAATCAACAACGGTGGGGGTAAATGATGTATCTGTGGTTTCTATAATGGAGGCATCGACAACATTAATACCATCCATTGTCCAAATAGCAGTTTGACCGTTTGCGGTATTATGCCAGAAAATATCGGTTTTGCGATCGCCATTGAAGTCGCCAATTTGAGCCTTCCAAGTTGGGTCAACGGTATCTAGTGCTATGGTATTAGCAATTCTTGTACCATCCATTAGCACAATGCGATTTTCCCCTGTAACTTGATTACGCAACAAGAAGTCAGTTTTGCCATCACCATTGAAATCAGCGATTTCATAACCCATAGATGATAAGTCAAATTGACCTAGAGAAGCCTCTTGCTGCACTCTGGAACCTTCCATGAGGCGAATGATGATTTCCCCTGTTTGAGTATTTAACCACAGCTTATCTGCTTTACCATCGCCATTGAAATCAGGGACAATGGCCGCACTGGTTAAGTAAGGATTAGGGTTGGGGTTAGCTCCTCCAAATAGATTCGGAAGTGATGGGAGAAAATTTACTTGTGATGAACTACTACTTGTTTGTAAACTAGCATCTAATCCAGGATCATTAGATACTAATAGCGCTGACTTTACCAAGGATTGGTCATATGAATTTTGTATCGTCTGGTCAAATACAGAGGGGTTTGGTTGTGTAGGCATACTGTTTTCTTATCACTGGTGGTTATCCCACTTTTATCTCTTTTTTTGGATGAATTTCTGTATTTAAAAAACATTATTTTTGGCTGATAATTTAATTGATAAACATTTATTTTTTATAAATGTCAGGTTTTATAGATATCTAGGAAATCAAGGATAATTTGATTTAATTATCATTTTTTCCAGACAATATAACCATAGTGTTTTGATTCCCTAACTTGATGATCGAAAATATATATTTAATTGATTAAATGCAGATAGTGACTATGGAAATCAATATTGGCTAAAATAATTGATATCAGGAGCAACTGACCCAATCTAGATGATTTAGAAGTGTACAATAATACTAGAAGTCAAAATTTAAGTACCTATGCAAGCAGAATATCAGCAACGTCGCCAAGAATTAATGGCAAAAATTGGTAATGGTACGGCGATTTTTCGCAGTGCGCCCATGGCGGTGATGCACAATGATGTAGAATACACTTATCGCCAAGATAGTGATTTTTTCTATCTGACGGGGTTTAATGAACCCCAAGCAGTAGCAGTGTTAGCACCACACCACCCAGAACATCGCTTTATATTGTTTGTGCAACCCAAGGATAGAGAAAAGGAAGTTTGGACTGGTTACGTTTGTGGGGTGGATGGAGCTAAAGAAATTTATGGCGCAGATGCTGCTTACCCTATAGGGGAACTGGAGGAAAAATTACCCCAGTATTTGGAAAAAGCTGATCGCATTTACTATCATTTCGGCCGCGATCGCACTTTTAATGATATAATACTTAAGAACTACCAAAGTTTACTGCGAACCTATCCCAAACGTGGTACAGGTCCTGTGGGGATTTCGGACACCGGAACTATTCTCAGCACCATGAGATTAGTAAAAAGTGAGCCGGAATTAGAATTAATGCGCCAAGCAGCAGCGATCGCCGCAGAAGCACATAACCGCGCCAGAGAATTTACATCCCCTGGACGTTATGAATACGAAATCCAGGCGGAAATAGAACATATTTTTAGGTTGCGGGGCGCAATGGGTCCAGCTTATCCTTCTATTGTGGCTTCTGGTGTGAATGCTTGTGTATTGCATTACATCGAAAATCAACGGCAAATGCAAGATCAAGAATTGCTGCTGATTGACGCTGGTTGTGCATATGGTTATTACAACTCTGACATTACCAGGACATTTCCCGTAGGGGGTAAGTTCACCCCAGAACAAAAGATATTGTATGAGATTGTTTTAGAAGCCCAAAAACAGGCGATCGCCCAAGTCAAACCAGGCAACACTTTTAACGCGGTTCATGATGCGGCTGTGCGTGTAATTACCCAAGGTTTAGTAGAAGTTGGTATTCTCAAGGGCGAAGTTGACAAGTTAATAGAAGAAGAAAAGTATAAACCCTATTATATGCACCGCACCAGTCATTGGTTAGGTTTAGATGTCCATGATGTGGGTGTCTACCAGTATGGTGAAGATAAACCCCAGATTTTACAACCTGGTCAAGTGTTAACAGTGGAACCAGGAATTTATATAGTCCCAGATACCAAATTACCAGAAGACCAACCAGAAACCGATCCGCGTTGGGTGGGTATTGGTATTCGCATTGAAGATGATGTTTTAGTCACACCCACAGGTCATGAAGTGTTAACCGCTGGGGTTCCCAAGGAAGTTACAGCAGTGGAAAGATAATATAAATGGGATGGGTAAACCATCCCTATAAACTTACAAGCAATTAAAGACTTTGAGCTTATTCAATCGGGAACCCAGGAATTAAACCATCAATTTCTTCCATTAACCGTAAGGTTTCCGTTAACGCAACCACAATTTTTTGATAGTGGTTAATTTCTGCTACTGA
>NZ_JAQMUH010000045.1:0-3872 GCF_028331025.1 Anabaenopsis arnoldii
CAACTCAAAGTTAACAAGCAACAACGACTACTACTGGCGCAACACGCAGGAGTAGCCAGACACGCTTGGAATCAAGGTTTAGCACTTTGTCAACAGGTATTATTACATAACAAACTTAATCCTCAAGACAAAATCAAATTTCCCACAGCTATAGATTTACATAAATGGTTAGTAGCAGCCATTAAATCTACCCTTCCTTGGTATTATCAAGTGTCTAAATGCGCCCCTCAATACGCATTAAGATATCTGTCAGATGCCTTTAAATCCTTCTTCAAAAAAAGTAAAGGCTTTGCTAAGTTTAAGAAAAAAGGGAGACAGGATTCTTTTACCTTAGATGGTGCAATAAAAATTGACTATAGAAAAATCAAAGTCCCCGTAATTGGTTGGCTGAAAACTTATGAAATTCTCCCGACTGGATATAAACCGAAATCTGTCACCATTAGTAAACAAGCCGATAAGTGGTTTATCTCTTGGAAACTGGAGGTGATAACCAATGAAACACCTAAAAAACAAGACTTTGTAGGAGTTGACTTGGGCATAAATCATCTAGCAACATTATCAACAGGAGAAGTATTTGATGGAGTAAAAAGCTATAAAAAGTATGAATCTAAATTAGCAAGAATGCAATACTTGAACCGACATAAACTCAGAGGTTCAAATAATTATAGAAAAGCCCAAATCAAAATAGCCAGATTACACCAAAAAATAGCTAATATCAGAAAAGATACATTACACAAAATCACCACCTATATCAGCAAAAACCACGCGGTTATAGGGATAGAAGATTTAAATGTATCTGGGATGTTAGCGAATGGGAAATTATCAAAAGCTATTGCCGATATGGGCTTTTATGAATTTAGAAGGCAGTTGGGATATAAAACACAACTGTATGGCAGTAAGTTAGTAATTGTGGATAGATTTTATCCCAGTAGTAAGACTTGCTCAAGTTGTGGAGAAAAGAAATCATCACTGCCATTATCTCACAGAGTGTTTAAATGTGATAGTTGTGGCTTTGAGAGTGACAGAGATTTAAACGCGGCGATTAATTTAAAAAAAGAAGCGGTCAGATTGATCGTGTTAGCCTGTGGACTAGATAGTGCCGACACTGCTAGGGTGAAATAGGAAGAAAAAGCCAATTTTTGTTAGTATTAGTTAGCTTTTTTTGGATCGGATACAGGTAAATTCTCACAGGAGGGAAGAATAGTGACTCCCAATCCCACCATCATGCAAGCTGTAGAAAAACTCGGTTACCGAGTGACTGTTGGTGATGTCTCAAGTCAGGGTGGCTTGAGTGTAGCGGAGGCGGGACAAGGTTTATTAGCCTTGGCTTCTGATGCGGGCGGACATTTACAAGTAGCAGAAACAGGCGATATTGTTTACCTGTTTCCGCGAAATTTCCGCGAAATATTACGTAATAAATACTTTCAGATGCGGTTGCAGGAATGGTGGAAAAAGGTCTGGGCAGTTCTTTTTTACCTGATTCGCATTTCTTTTGGTATTTTCTTAATTCTTTCTATTGTCCTGATCACTGTGACGATTATTATCATTGTGAATGCCGGGAGTTCAGATCGCAATGACAATGATCGAGGCCGCAGTTCTGGGGGTGGTGGGTTATTCTTTTTTCCATTCCCAGATTTATTCTGGTACTTCAGCCCCGATTATAGCACCCGCTCCCAACAACGGCATTACCAAAGACAGCAAGGAAGTAACTTGAATTTCTTTGAGGCTGTATTTTCCTTTTTATTTGGCGATGGTAATCCAAATGCTAATTTAGAACAACGGCGATGGCAAGAAATCGGGACTGTGATTGGGAATAATCATGGTGCGGTGGTAGCAGAACAAATTGCTCCCTATCTGGATGACCTTGGGGAAACTTATACACGGGAGTATGAAGATTATATGCTGCCTGTGCTGACTCGTTTTAATGGACAACCAGAGGTCAGCCCAGAAGGGCACATTGTCTATTATTTCCCAGAGCTGCAAGTTAAAGCCACTAAAACAAGCCCTGAATTAGTACCCACCCATTTAGAAGAATATCCTTGGCGTTTTAGTGCTGCAGGTGCAGGACAAATTATCCTGGCTGCAGGTTTGGGTGTACTCAATTTTGTGGCGGCTTTAATATTGGGAGGTTTAATAGCCGACGGGACAGCAGCGGCGCAATTGGGGGGATTAGTAGCTTTTGTAGAAGGGATTTATTGGCTATTGTTGGGTTATGGTGCGGGTTTCTTAGGTATCCCCTTAGTGCGTTATTTTTGGATTCAATGGCGCAATCAAAAAATTGCTGCACGCAATCGCGATCGCTTGTATCAGGCTCAACTATTAGCAAATCCAGAGGAGACTTTACAGCGAAAAATCAACTACGCACAGCAATTCGCTACAGAAAAAGTCATCAGTAGTGAAGATTTAGTTTATTCCACCGAAACCGACTTAATCGACCAAGAGCTTGAGGGCTAGCCAATAGCTAGTTATTTGCTAATAATAGATTACATATCCTCATAAATGCTAAGATAGTGGTGCAGTAACTTACTTGGTCTTAATTGGGGTCAGGGTTACCCCTTGGTAGTAATGTCCTAAAATTTGCAGGTGGTTGGCTCCTTGTCGAGCCAGATTATAGGCTCCCCACTGGCTCATTCCTAAGCCATGACCAAATCCTAGACCTTGGAGGACAAAATTACCATTTGTGCCTCTAGTGATATTAAAGCGCGTGCTTCGGAGTTTGAGTGCAGTTCGCACCTCTTCCCCTCTGAGTACTCTTGTACCTTGCTCACCCACAATTTTTAAAGCTTTCACACTGCGGAAAGGTGAGAAGGCTTGTGGAATCATATCTTTGATGTTACCAATACCGGAAATTTTCGAGCTAATTTCATCGGGGGAAAAGGTTTGCACCCAGTTACAAGCGCTGATATTTTGATCGTAGTCTTGAACAGCACGCAAGTAAGCCAGGCGTTTTCCCCAAACATCTTCGACATTTTCAGTATGCCCCCCAGAACAGGCGTGAAACGCGGAGAGAATAATTTGATTGTTATGTGTTAATACTTTCCCAACTGTAGAATCAACGGCCGCGTAAATAGCAGGAGATTCCTTAGCGACTCCTTGATAAATTTGCCACCGGTCAGGAGTAGCCCCTAAGTCATAAGTGGGATGATTGCGCTGTTCCCGGCGCTTGTAAAGTGCGTAGGTGCGAGCAGCTATGGCCTGGGCTTTGAGGGCTTCCTGAGGCCATCTAGAATCCATTTCACCACCGATGACACTGTAAAGATATTCTTCTAAATCAACCCAGTTAACGACATCTAACCCTTTATCTGTAGGCAAAACCAAGGTTCTGCCACGATACCAGCGATCGCCAATATAAACAAATCCCTTATTTGTCGGCTCAATCCAAAATAAGCCAGATTGCCACCTATTGAGAGCCACACCACCGGGGATACTTTGGGCCTCAAATGAACTCATAGCGGGTAATTGTCCCAGAGTCCGGCCTCTACTATCCTTGACAAGTGCAGTTGTGGAACTACCCACCTTGACTTGATTAACTCCCCTCTCAATTGCCACGCGCAGGATGATAGACGCTTGAGCCGGGGCGACTAAAACCATCCACAAAAAGATGCCTATCCACCAATGACGTACTTTAAGCTGGGAAAACAAAGAGCCTAATAACAGTTGAAATTTCATACTCATCATTTAAATCACATTTAAGCAAGTATCTATGATCTACCAGTGAAGATGAGACAGTTCTGCTAGATAAAACCTAGACAAAGCTAGACTTTACTTTCTACTTCAACGGGAGCATGGGAGCGGTTATCCCTTAGTAGACTTGCACGCCTTAGCCAGACGCGATATTTCTCTTAAGATTTACAAGAAAGACTACCGCTATC
>NZ_JAQMUH010000046.1:0-10845 GCF_028331025.1 Anabaenopsis arnoldii
CACGACAAGAAGACAGCCAGAGATGGAAGTCTTACAGGTATTCATGACAAGAACCATATCACTGAGGAGCCGTATGAGGTGAAAGTCTCACGTACGGTTTTGTAGACGAGTCGGTTGGGTGACTGACCGGCTTAGTTTAATGGTATCGGCAAAATGCTGTATAACTATGGTGCTGAGGTGAGTTATTTGAGTTTTGTTAGATAAAGCTGAGTTACGCCGTGTTTTACTTCAAAAACGCCAGTCCATGTCTGTGGAAGAATGGAGAGAAAAAAGCGATCGCATCTGTAGGCAACTACAAAAGTCTGCTCTATTTACTCAAGCTAAAACAATACTAGCTTATTTCAGTGTTCGTCAAGAACCTGACCTCAGTCCATTATTTGCCGATTCTCAGTATCGTTGGGGATTTCCCCGGTGTGTTGGTAAGTCCCTCACCTGGCATTTTTGCACGCCCCTCGATGCTGTTAATATTGGCGCTTATGGGATTACAGAACCCCATCCCCAAGCGCCAATTGTAGACCCTGAATCCGTTGATTTGATACTTGTCCCTAGTGTGGCTTGCGACTATCAAGGATATCGCTTAGGTTATGGTGGGGGTTATTATGATCGTTTACTCAGTTCTCCAGCATGGGTAAGTAAGTCTACTATCGGTATTGTCTTTGATTTTGCCTATTTACCTCAATTACCTGTGGACATTTGGGATAAACCATTACAAGCTGTGATTAGTGAAAACCATTGCAGTTAAACCAATTTCGTCCCCTACAAATGTGCTATCCATCAAGAATTATCAATTGACGATTTTGAACATCCCCAACTCACGACTAAAACTGATTTTAATCTACGGGTTATTAGGAGCCATGGCACTAGTAACTCTGTTTCCCCTGCTGTGGCTGATCAGCACAGCCTTAAAGTCTCCCACAGAAAATATTTTACAGTCTCCCCCCCAGTTGTTACCCAGTCAACCCACAATCAATAACTTCTTGACTGTGTGGCGATCGCTACCTTTTGCACAATACCTCTATAATAGCACCTTAGTAGCACTGCTCACAGTAGCCTTGAATCTACTGTTTTGTTCCCTAGCCGCTTACCCCTTAGCTAGACTATCATTTGTGGGGCGAAACTCTATTTTTATTGCTATCGTCTCTACAATCATGATTCCCTTTCAAATCGTCATGATTCCCCTATACATATTGACAGTGCAACTGGGTTTAAGAAACACTTACTTAGGCATCATTTTTCCCAGTTTAGCCTCAGCTTTTGGCATTTTTTTACTGCGACAAGCCTTTATGGGTGTGCCCAAAGAACTAGAAGAAGCTGCCCGCATGGATGGTAGTTCTGAGGTAGGCTTATGGTGGCATATAATGTTACCAGCAATTCGCCCAGCATTAGTTACCCTGTCGATTTTTGTATTTATCGGCTCTTGGAGTGACTTTCTTTGGCCATTAATAGTCATTCAAGATGAAGGCTTATATACCCTTCCCTTGGGAGTCGCCAAATTAGCCGGGACATTTTCTTTAGACTGGCGCTTAGTAGCTGCTGGTTCCATCATATCCGTTGCGCCCATACTGCTATTATTTTCATTTTTACAGCGCTACATCGTACCAACAGAAACTAGCACTGGTGTCAAAGGGTAAAAATCCTCTGATTTTATAGCCAGTCAGAGCTACCATTACTTACTAGTACGGGCAGGTTCATATCAGCTTTAAACTGAAATTGACGGTGTAATGCTCCTCCATTGTTTGCTGATTACTGGCTTTGATAGCATCTAGATAGGGTTGTAAAACTTGCAACTGTGGCAAATTCACACGATAAGTGATATTTCCGCGTTTTTTAAACAGTGGTGCCGCTGCAATAGACTGGTAGAGAGAATTATTTCCAGTACTTTCACTTATCCAGGCAGAATCTGGAGTTGCAGGTATTAAACCCGGAGGTAACTCACCTTCCAAGAAAGCCAATAAGCGTTCCTGGCAAATAGTCGTATTAATACCATCACCCTCAAATAGCTGGAGAATTTCGTCAAAAGATAAAATTCTATGAGAACAATATTGCAGTAACTTCGTGAACAGGAAATAGTCACTGTATACTTGCCGGGATTGTTCTAAAACCTGGGGATGCAAAGGTAACATCGCTAAACCATAGGCTACCCGACTACAATTGGGAGTGCCGTTTTTACCCAGATATAAATCTTGAATAATCTTAGCGTCAGGTAGTTCTTGCTGTAGCCACGTATTCACAATTTCTAAAGAAGCCATCCCCCCAGTTAAAATAGCCTGATTAATTGCTGTCGCCGGTAGACCGCTAACTGCTAACAACTTTTTCAACTCTTGGTTTAAACGTCGCACAAAGGGAATCAACACATGATTTTCTAAGTCGCTTCGCTGTAATACCCACCGTTGATCTGCTAATTCCAGAGCAAAAGAATCCTGCTGTTGTAAAATTAGCTTTAAAGCCAAGGCTGCATCTAGTACCGCCTGTCCTAACAAAGAACTTTGTAACTTCTGCTGGAGACGAATCCGAGCCTTAATATCCGGTTTCCCCACTTGTGGTAAATCTAATTCTGCTAGTCCCAAACTGCTAGTGAAACTTACTTTGTCAGCAAAAGTAGGTTGCCATTGCCAAAAGTTGTTAGCGGTTGTTGTACTGTCTTCCTCATAATTCTGGCGTGTTTTTCGATATCTGGGGGGAAGCAGTAACTGACAGATAATATCTTGCTCAATGGCATTGCTAGCATAAGCAAAACTATGGAGCATGAAATCACCGTGTACTAATTGCTCTAGGTTCTCTGGTAAATTAACCAGGGCCATTTCGGTTGTAGTCGCGCCAATATTAATCACCAAGGTGTAACCAACCATAGGATGATCATCAGGTCTGGCTGGATTTAACCCCTGGTAATCAGTAAGCACTGTTTCACCATGAGCGCCATCTAGTCTACCCAGTAGACTAGCAATGGCTTCCTCCAGAAAAAATACTTGCTGTGGATGTGGGACTAATTTACTAGAGAGTACAGCTTCCCGCACATTAAACCGATATGTTTCTGAGCAGCTAGATGGACAGGTGCAAATGACACCAGCAATTTTATTAATAATCTCATGGAATGTTTCCTGATTTAAACCCACAGCACTAGCGGTTAAACCTTGAGTGGTACTATGGCCATCTGATTTTAAGGTTAACAGTAACTTGGAGAGCGATCGCACAACCCAAATTAAAGGACCCGCAGAAAACTTGTTGAACTGCAATATAGGTTCCCATGTTTCTTGTTCATTCTGATATGGGATAGCTACCTGCAAATATGGCTTCAACTGTACTGAATAAAAATTATGCTTCTGCTCTTGATTAGCTTGCGCCAAAAAATTTTGAACCTCTGGGCTTTGCGTTTCCGCTGGAGGTACAGAACCTGTGGGTAGATAAACCTCTGCTGGTAAACGAAACGACTCTTGAAAAGAACTAACCCCCCGTTGCTTGTCTGCTGACCAGCAGATAGGATAAACCACAGCAGTGGAAAGATTCAACAAAGCCGCAGAAATTCCAGTAGTACCCAGATCAATACCTAGATACCAAATCGATTCCTGTATATTTAGCGCCACATCTTTATTCTTCACAAACTTAGGACTGCCAATTAAAGAGGCTCTGTGCTCAGTACTGACTTGCTCTTGTGTTTCTGTTGTGGGGCTAAAATCGAACTCAGCTTCGGTTTGCGGCGAAGAGATGGGATTAATCTGGAATACATCCACATCAGAGTCAGCCTCAGTTGCAGTTGCAAAATTGTTTGGCGGCTGGTTTATACTATCTTCCAAAGCTGCGAAAATTAGACTCAAGTTGAAATCTGGCTCTAGCATTTCACTCAGGTCGGCTAAATCCTGATCAAATTCTTGGGTCAGATCTTGACTCAGACTCATCTGATCCGGATTAACAGACTGGTTTTCCCCGGGTGATAGCTGGCGTGGCGTAACCATGGATAAGTTGTCTGTGGGCGCTGTGGAAATATCGTGATCTAAATGTTCCTGTTCCTGCTCATGCAGCACTAGTGAAGACTGCTGACTATCATCCTCAACCTCTGCTGTTTCCAAGCCAGAAGAAACTTCTAACTCATCTTGTTCACCATCTAAATTAGTCAATAATTCACTCACTGGGCTAGTATCAGCACTGCTTGGCTGTATCGAAACAGTACTAGTGAATCCCTCTTCTGTTGGCCACAAGCCAGATAAATCAGTAGGTTGTTCTGGGTTGGTATCTTCCTCAAAAGACGGTTCTTGCCATAACTCTAATTCTGCATCTGCTTCTTGCAAGGAAGAATCTAATAACTTTTGCACTGGTTCCATTGGAGATTCAAGAGTAGTCCCTCTCCCATCTGCTTCTAAGGGATTACTTTGAGATTCAGGTATATTTTGTGCAATATTCGACGGTGGTAAATCTTCTACATCACCCCTCGATATAGTTAAATTATCATTACCCCATAAACTGGCATAAAGTTCATCGACTTGATCACCAGGTGATTCTAAGCTATCTACAACGTTACTAGATGATAGATGATCATCTTCTACTGCTGCTGGCGCAATATTATTTACCTGAGTTGATAATGATGGTGCTGGAGATACGGATTGATTTTTTTGTAACTCTGGGACAGATAACAGATTCATTGCGGCTTGTTGCTGCAATTGCTGCGTTAAGTTTTTCACAAAGTTGGTCATCAACTGCTCGCCCTGCACACCTGTACTGTGCATTCTCCCCAACCCTTGATTTAAAGACTGGTGATAAGTGTTGATATTGCGTTGTAGCGCCTCAAAGACGAAATTTACAGTCGCATCAAGGGATAATAGACGTTGATCCAGTTCCCTGGTCAGGTGTGTTAACCGTTGGGTCTGTTCTGATGTTTGTAATAAAGGTTGACTCCTAGAGAATGCGGGTGTGTTTTTGTCATTATTAGTACTATTTGAACTGGACTCCTTACTGTAATTTTCTAGGATATTTGGTATTAAATTAGATACAATTCGGCTCATAAGTAACTGCAAAAATTCGGAAATCATCTGCTCCTGTTGAGCATACTGCTGGCTTAAAGAGTAGTTGTGCAGTTTCCTTTGCTCGAGCTGTCTAATTTCTTGTGCCAGAATTTTCCGCTCTTGCATCATTGCAGCTAATTCCGCTTGTAATGGCTGTATTAATGTTGATAATTCGCCCTTTAATTGATTTAATAGCAAATTACCTTGTTCCCGGTCAGCTTGGTTTGGCTCTGTCCTTTGGCTAGACTGATTACCATCAACCTGAGTGAGAAATTTCTCTGACAAACGTGACTTTTCCTCCGCCACCCTCAACTGGTTTTGGTTATGATTATTTAAAGTCTCACGTTCTTTTTCCTGGACAAGGAAGGTACGAAGTTTTTCTAAAACCTCTCTGGTTTCCGATCCTTGATCAGGTAGAAGCGTTAAGTCAGGCTGAACACGGCTGTTAATTAAGTTGTCAATGTCTGCAATTAATTTTTGGATTTCATCTGCGCGGGAAGTCACTTTCAATTACCTTGGCTAGAATTGTTACTTACATGAGAATTACCACATTTCACCAGGTGGTAACCGTTTGACAAAACCTACTAAAATATACTAGTCTAAAAGAAGGATTTATCATCATCAAATGTCCTTGGTCGTCTTTTGTCCGGCTAACTCTGGATTCAGGTAAATTTGGGTAGGTTTAACAGATCGGTATTATGCCAGTTACGTAAGTCCTGTAATTCTAACCTATAGGAGTCCTATCCGATTTTTAAATAGGCTGGAATATCTATCCCTTGTTTCCTTCCCATACCAATAAACAAGAACTGTCAGCGCATGATATTTTTTGCTCATGGACTGAGGAACCAGCGTCTAAATACGCAGTATTGACTATAGCGGAACACTGAGGTCAAAGTCGTTCAAACTTTTTTCACCATGAGTATTTCAAATTCTCTACCAGATGAAAACCCAGCCCCGGAATTTCCCGACTCCATTAACAAACAATTAGAACCAGAGCATTTGAGGCGACCTAGACTAAAAGTTGACGCGCCTTTACGAATGGTAGAAACAGCATTTTTAGCCAGTGCTGCTAGTTTGATTTGGTTGATTAATTTCTACTTTCCTTTGGGCCCGGTATTACGGATATTCTTTCCTGTACCCATCGCTCTAGTTTACCTACGTTGGGGCAAAAGAGCCGCCTGGATGGCTGCTGTTACTTCTGGTTTGCTGCTATCAGTTCTCATGGGGCCTGTTCGTAGTCTATTATTTGTTATGCCCTTTGCCTTTATGGGTGTGCTTTTAGGGGCAACATGGTATCGTCGTGTTCCCTGGATTGTATCTATTACCTTGGGTACCCTCTTGGGTACCTTAGGGGTGTTTTTTCGGTTGTGGTTGCTGTCTGTGTTATCGGGTGATGACCTGTGGGTTTATGTGATTAACCAGGTAACAGAACTGATAGAGTGGGTATTTTTGAGGCTACAATTATTAGCTAGCCCTAGTTTGTTTGTGGTGCAAGTGGGAGCAGTCGCTTTGATTGTCTTCAATAATTTTATTTACCTGTTTATGGTACACCTGGCAGCATGGCTATTATTGGGCGCTATTGGAAATCCGATTCCGCGTCCGCCACAATGGGTGCAGGTGATTATGGATTATGAAGGTTAAGTAATTGATTCGTATTTATACCCAAATCCAACAGGGTCAAAAATGGATTACTAAGTATAGGGGTGGTTTACCCCTGTTTGCCTGTGTTTTAGGTTTTACTGACACTGGCCTCATTCCGGGTATTTCAGCGGCTGGTAGTACTCCAGAAGCTCGAAAGTATACAGCTTGTGCTGATGCTGAGTTTTTATATTACGGACCAGGACGAAAACCTCTCTATCCCCTACCACCGCTGACCGCCGGCGCTTCACCTGTAATCATTTCTCGTGCTGTTGTTGAGGCGCTCAATATTCCAATTTATTTGTTTAATGCTGGCTTACCTCAGCCTCCCGCAGTACCAGTTATTGATCTGGGTGGCTACCCGGCTAACTGTTTAAGTAAAGGTGCTGCTATGAAAATTACAACGGTACACCATTTGCTCCAGCAAGGGCTACTCTGGGGAGAACGCCTGGCTACTAATGTTCAACAAGGATATGTGATTTTAGGTGAGTGTGTTGTCGGAGGTACTACAACCGCTCTAGCAGTTTTAACTGGCTTGGGCATAGACGCTGCTGAAAAAGTCAACAGTAGCCATCCTGTTTGTAATCATACACAAAAGTGGGCAGTAGTACAAGCCGGACTGGAAAGGATGAGGCTCCCAGCGCAAAAAGAATCATCTCCCCCCTCTGACCTCATAGATCCTTTACAACTTGTGGCCGCAGTGGGTGATCCCATGCAGGTGGTGGTAGCTGGAATGACTATCGCAGCTAGTCGCCATTGTGGTGTTCTTCTGGCAGGTGGTACACAAATGCTGGCAGTTTATGCTTTAATAAGTGCGATCGCTGATGCTTATGACTTGTCCTGGCAACCAGCAGAAGTAGTTGTAGGTACAACCCGTTGGGTAGCAGAAGATCCCACTGGTAAAACCGTTGACTTAGCCCTGAGCTTAGGCAAAAATATCCCCCCTCTACTTGCTACTCAGTTAAATTTTGCTAACTCTCGTTATCCGCAACTCCAAGCTTATGAGCAGGGCTTTGTCAAAGAAGGGATAGGTGCTGGAGGTGCTTGTATTGCTGCTCATCTCAGGCAAAATTGGCAGCAAAATCAACTTTTAACTGCCATTGAAGCTCAACTAGACCAATATACCTCTAATTGCTAATTCACTTCAAAAATGTCCATTGTACAATGATGAAATTATCTGAGACTCGTTCTCCTGCAATGGGTAGGAATGCCTATCCACACGCCCTTATCGAGAGTTATGTGGTGCAACACCGTAAGTCAATGAATTCTAATTTTCATTAATTGTTCTTCTAAAGCAGCAATGCGATTGTATGCTGCCGTTAACTGTGCTGTTAGTCGTTGTATTTGAATTTCCGGTGTTAATATCTTATCTGCACTTTGCCGATTCAGGTCTAAAGACATACCATCTGTCAATACATCCTTATGCTCAAGCTCTGGATGTAAGTTCATATCTTCTTTTAACTGGGAGCGAACTACATCACTCTTCCCTAGAGAATTCTTCCCAGCTTGTGTGTTTGCTAAAGAACATTCCGAGAAAGCTTGAGCAATTTTACTATCAAGTGCTTCAATCACCTGGTAGAGGGAATCAAGCTTATGACTCAAATTTATAATTTGCGTTTGCAATGTCTCCATTTAATATCCTATTCCGTATATTTTCCTTATGTTATTCAATTTGTAGGTGATATTAACTATACTTTTGAATTATTTAATTTTTTCCACAAGGGATCAGGGTATAATCAGTAAGTATTTAATCCTCAATAGAACTTAAAGTTTCTTAAAAGTATAATTTTGAGGATAATAAACTTACGGGCAGTTTTTTTTTGAGAAAAATACTTTAAAGTTACTTAATGCCTCAAGCTTACTAATATTATTCCGACAATACCTCTAAATCAGCACTTGGAGTATATTCTATATATTTATTTAATATATGTGTAATCAAGAATCCAAAATTCCAAATCCACAATCGATAGATCGACGTTCTTTTTTATTGGCTGCGGGTGCAGTGGCGCTGTCCCAGATTCTGGTCGGTTGTGATACAAGCAATCAAACACAACTGCATATCCAGTTATTAAAAGGTTCCATCCCCGGTCAGATAGTTCCTCAGTTTCGCCGAAGTTTACAGCAACAGGTACAGTTGAATTTTGCCCCAGTTGAACAAATAGAAGATTTATTCAAACAATTGCAAGCTTGGGAGGATACCTCAAAACCCACTAGCAAGGGATTTTGGAATCGGTTTATACCATTTATGCGATCTGGTAGCAGCAGCGCTTCGCGATCGCAACCAGCAGTTGCATCTGACTTAGTAACATTGGGAGATTACTGGCTCAAAGCAGCTATTGAACAGAAACTCATTCAACCACTAGAAGAAGTCAAACAGTTAAAACATTGGTCCGCTTTAGATCAAAAGTGGCAGCAATTGGTAATACGCGATGATCAAGGTAACTTAGATCCTCAAGGAAACGTGTGGGCGGCTCCGTACCGTTGGGGAAGCACAGTAATTATTTATCATCGTGAAAAGTTGCAAAGTTTGGGTTGGACTCCGCAGGATTGGAGTGATTTGTGGCGAGATGGACTACAGCAGCGGATTTCTTTACTCAATCAATCTAGAGAAGTGATCGGTCTGGTTTTAAAAAAGCTAGGAAAATCCTACAACACAGAAAATATTCAGACCATACCAGACTTAGAAAATGAACTCAGAGCATTAAATAAACAGGTAAAATTATA
Source organism: Anabaenopsis arnoldii (assembly GCF_028331025.1). Taxonomy (NCBI): domain Bacteria; kingdom Bacillati; phylum Cyanobacteriota; class Cyanophyceae; order Nostocales; family Nodulariaceae; genus Anabaenopsis; species Anabaenopsis arnoldii. The sequence goes on from NZ_JAQMUH010000046.1 coordinate 9,357, forward strand.
CAGTTCCCAAAACTATCTAGAACCGCTCATTATTGGAGATACTTGGCTAGCCGTTGGTTGGTCTAGCGACATAATACCGGTTTTGTCACGTTATCCTCAATTTGCCGCAGTTATACCCAAATCAGGAACAGCAATTTGGGCTGACTTATGGGTATGCCCTACAAAAGTGAAAAAAGAGACTTTTTTATCACAGTGGATTGATTTTTGTTGGCAACCAGACATCGCAAAACAAATTTCTGTGATCACTAGAAGTAATTCCCCAATTTCTCCTCATGTTGACCTATCAAACCTGCAAGAACCATTTAGAAGCCTACTACAGAGTAATCGTCAAGTTTTCGAGAACAGCGAATTTCTGAGTTCCTTACCTCCATCAGCAATTCAGGAATATGAATCTTTGTTTGCCAAAATCAAACAAGGGTAAAATCAGTTCCCAGACGAGGTTACCAATATCCCAGTTAATGATCAATGATATCGTCAACCCACCAGTAGCTATTAATTGGCAAGAAATTATGGTTCTGGCAAAGATGAGTATGATGAACAGAATGATTGAGGTGGAATAGTTATTCTGATAGCAGCTATAAAACTGCCATACTGTCACACATTAGTTGGAGATCCATGACACCTCAAGAATTTTTAAACAATTTGGCAGCAGCCTCAACAGATCCAGAAAAACTCATGGTTGTTGCTCAATACATAGAAACAACAGCCATGGACAATGCCACAACACCAAAATGGCGGCGCATTGCTTACAGTTCCGAGATTGAAATGGCCCTGAGTAATTTGGCTTTTCATTTAGAAGCACTAGCCGAGAACGCTTGACTTTGCTGCTTCAATTACCTTTTCTTATCCACTCTCTGGCGGCTTTCTCTGCTGCTTCTGGGCTATATTGACCCACCGGATGGGCGCTTTTGGTTTGGTAATACATATGAGAAAGCGAATCGATACCCAGAATAGTTGAAAATTCCCGTTTGATGCTACACGCGGAACCGGGGGTTAGAAACCCCCGTCTCAAAGCTAAAGTCAGATAAATCTGACACCGAAGATCATGTATTTGATGATCTTGACAAGATGCGATAGCGAAGCGCTGCTGTTAAAGGCGATCGCTATTCCGGGATCTGTGACGGGGCGTAAGATCCCCCACTTCTCACATCATCACACATAATCTAGGATAACTTTGGTTAAGATCCCCGACTTCTCACATCATCACAGATAATCTAAGATAATTTAACTAGAAGTCCGGGATCTGTGAGGTGGTTAAGATCCCCCACTTCTTTGCGTTTAACAACAGATAGTGGATATAAACGAATAGATGATAGATCACATGGGGGGTTTTATCTCTACCCTAGGATAGATGACAAACTTACAGTTATTCTAACTTAAAGTTATTTACACTTGTATAAATTTTAATAAACTGTCTGCTAAATTACTGTCTGCTATCCTCTATATTGAAATTTCTGCCCTTGTATATCCCCTAGTTTCCCATGTCCAG
>NZ_JAQMUH010000047.1:0-7258 GCF_028331025.1 Anabaenopsis arnoldii
GCTGATTCCTAATCCGGCGGTGAATAGTCCCAACTTCTTACCGCCAAATTTAATCACCGGCTTAATCATAGGCTTAATCATAGGCTCAATCACAATCCCAATCACAATCCCAATCCCAGCCGCAATCCAAGTCCCAATCCCAATCCCAAACCCAATCCCAATCCCAGCCCCAGTCGCAATCCCAATCAGAGTCAGAATCGCAGCCCAAAACCCAGTCAGAATCTCAACCCAAAACCCAGCCCAAATGAGAGGAACAAGTAGATAACCTGCATAAGTTAACCCAGCAAAACTTAACAACGAACCCACCAACCCCAAATAAGGAACCGATCGCCGTTCAACAGGTAAAGGCGCTGTTTTTACCCGCACAGTTAAACTGTGAACCTCCACATTAGCATTACTCCGTAACCACAACCGACGCTCATAGAACTTGTCCGCCATTAACTTACTAGTATCTACCCAGACATCACAGTTAATCTCATTACCCTTCAACTCCCTCGGTGATACCACAATCCAACTGTGAGAGTCGGGAGTATGGGGCGGGTCTTGGGGATGGGGTGCAACTTCCCATTTCCCCTCTAACAACGTCTCCGACATAGTGTTAACCACTTGTATCGGTTGTTTTAACCTTTCCCCGATGCGAGTAGCTCTAAACTCCAACACCAATGTACTCAACTTCACTTCTGGTACACGCACCACATCCAAGGGTGTCAACGCCTGTAAAGCCGTTTGAGCATCTGCAAACCGTTCTTTCAGCCGTGGTTTAACCATCAACTCCAACCACCCCAGAAACCGCACACTTAACCGGGGTAATAAATCACGGAAATGAATTACATAGGGGTCATCTTCATCTGTCAACTCTTGTATCTGCGTTGACTTTTTCCCTGTGAGTAAACAAATCAACGTAGCACCTAACCCATATAAATCAGAACCCTCCGTGGGTTTACGTAATTGCTCCGGGGGGATAAAACCCGGCGTACCTTGGAACACACTACTAGCCGCCACCTCTTGACTACCAATGCGACTCATGCCAAAGTCAATCAGATACACATTCAATTGGTCATCTACTAAGATATTTTCCGGTTTCACATCTCGATGAATTACCGGAGGTATGCGATTTTGTAAATATACTAATATTTCTAAAACTTTAACTGCTATGTGTTTAATTTCCTCCGGGTCAAAACTGCGCCCGATGGCTAAACTCTCGGCGTTTTTATACTCTTGAACTAAACAAAAGCCGTCATCTGTTGCAAATGCGCCCAAATATTCGGGAATACCGGGGTGTTTCAGTCCCCTTAATACTTGAATTTCCCGCTCATGTTCCTTATATGCTGACCAACTAGAACCAGTCTGAGCAAAACAGAACTGTTTAATTACTACCTGTTGACCTGTCTGTAACTGTGACGCTAACCAAGCAATTCTCCCCCCTTCCCGGTTGCGTCCCAATTCCCTGATTACTTCATAACCCTGTGGTGTAAAGTCTGGATGGTTCATTATTTAGTAGCAGCAAATAACTGTGATTAATGTAACACAAATTATAAACCATCTTTAAATACCCTTTGCGAACCTTTGCGCCACCTTTGCGAACCTTTGCGTTAAAAAAACCAAAAACAAAATATCTACCCTCAGATAGATGACAATGGTTTTTGTGGGATGATTGAATAACCTAATAGCAGATTTTGGGATGAGGGGTAATAGCCATGAACTTACAAGAAACCCAATTACAAATTGCTCAATTGCAGCAACAAATGACCTTAACCCTGGATAATCCCCCATCAGTCAAGTTACAAGTAAAGAATATTAACTTTATCCAGAAACAATTAAGAGCTATTAAAAAAGAGCTAAACTTAGCCATTAAAGAAATCAACCAACAAGCTAGCCAAGCACTCCCAGACAGTATGATCTCATTGGGACTAGATTTATTTGGTCAACGTAAGTTTGCTGGTCAAGTCCGACAAAGCACCAGGAGAGCCATTCAGTCAGAGAAAATCAACTTAAGACAACCTTATATGGAGGTGAAAGATTATATAGACCAAGTGTTATTAGAGGGGGATAAACTGAAATTACAAGCAGAACAATATTTACTGTAGTAGTCCCCTCCCCTTGACAAGGAGAGGGTGAGGGTGGGGTTGATTCACCATCCCCAAGTACCCGGACTACCCTTAAAAGGTCCGACAATATCATGGGTCACCCAACCACCGTAAAAATTACCTGGTTGTGGTTGTACTCTTTCCCCATCCACATAGCAAGCATCCATGAGATGGGCATAGAATGCTACATAATACTTAATAGAGGCAAAATTAGCTGTAGGGTGCGGATAGAACCAAGCCGCATTATGTACTTGTTTATCACCCACGCGGATAGTATAGTAACTAGCGATACCTTTCCACTCACAAAAACTAGATTTTGGCATCAGTATTAAGTATTCCATTTTGATATCCCCTGGGGGAATATAGTAAGTTGGTGGATGACTAGTTTCTAAAACCCGCTTGGCGCTGTGGGTGTCCACAATGACGACATCATTAAAAATGATTTGAATATGTTTGTTTGTGTCTTCTAGACGAGGGGGACGGGGGTAGTCCCAAACTGATTCTTGTCCGGGACTGGGGTTAATGGGTTGAGGAGACACCATGATTAATAAACATTAAAATCCCATTTTAAACAACGAACTACCCAAAAGCCAAGGATTCACACTTAGAGGATGTTTGATAAGTTTTCAACAGGTAATTTTTATTTTAGGGAACAGGGAACAGGGAACAGGGAACAGGGAATGGGGAACCGAAACAATCAAATCCAGTCCCCTCCCCTTACAAGGGGAGGGTTAGGGTGGGGTCAAACAATACAAACATCCTCTTACACAGGGATAGTAAAGCACGCCGAAGCAGTCGAGAGTTTATTTTTTAACTGGCAAATCTGGAGTATGATTAACCATGGTTAAGTATTGATTGCGAGTTCCATCTAAACGGTAGTGATCGCAAATTTGGCAAAGTTTTAAAATATCTAGTTTACCGAAGGATTTTTGATGCTCAATTTTGTTGTCGTTTCGCCACCGCCAAAAAGTTGTTCTATCAATGCGCCGATTTCTGTCAGGCCATCTTCGCTGGGATAAAAACTCGATTAATTCCCCCTCGTCAACGGAATAATTTTCTGGTAACTTCATGAATTTTGCTTTTAATTCCATGAGGGGTATAAGTGGATCTAGATTCGATAGTTTCATCCCAGCACGCTCTTAGGGTTTCATCTTAGTCCAATGATGTGGAAGGATTTATGCACCAAAGTATTCTATGGTTAAATTGCACTGTAACACGGTGAGTTGAATAGCTATGGACACCATGAAGTGATTTAGTCAATATATATAGCATTTCCCATGCTCGTGAGGTACAATTTTTTAGTTTGAGGGAACACACCGAACAGGGAATAGGGAACAGGGAATAGGGAATTAGTGTGTACTTCATGAGCCTGAAAAAGGCTTTATTTGTATTTTTATTTGTATTTTTCTTGACTGTCCTACCTCAACTTTGCTAGATAAATAATAGAGATTTATATTATTTCTCTACAGAGAATAAACTGATTAATATGCAAGTGCAACCCATATGCAACAACTTGACTATTAAGTGTTGGTGAAGATGTGAATAATATGAGTTGTAGAATTATTCAGGCAATCTTATGATTATATCAAAATAGCCGCGCGATCGCCTGTGTTGACCAACCGCAACAATTGGATCTATCTAGAAATGTATTCTTAAGTCAATCTCTGCATAATTCGCCGAGCTAGAATAGAGCGATCGCTTCATCTGAGTTAGGGGATGTTTGTCAAGTCATGATTAGTGTATCAAATATTGTTTTACCCCCACCCTCCCCATTTTCTTCACAAGGGAATGGGACTTGATTTTGTTTCTTCCGGTGTGTTCTCTAATCCCTGTTCCCTGTTCCCTGTTCCCTAAGATAAAAATTACCTGTGGAAAACTTATCAAACAACCTCTTAGGTATAAAAGGGCGGTATCGAGGACTACCCCGCAAGATTTATCATCATGCTGACTGTAGCTTTTGTAACGATTTATCTTAATCTAATTAATATAGCAATCCTAAATGATTCATGAACAATTTCTGTTCGGTGTGTTCCCTGTTCCCTGTTCCCTTTCCTCACTCATAATTTCTCAAGTCAAATAGGATGACTATATTAATTTGACAGGAAAATTCACCGGTTAATTCTAGATAAAGTATCAGGAAAAACATAAAAAATAAATTTATTTGTCTAGAATGTGATTTATATAAAAAATCTGTAAATTATTCCGGATAAATATTTCTATTCTTGAGGCCTGATTTAACAGGTGAATATTAATTAAATCTGGAAAATATTAGTTAATAAGGTTTAGTTACAAAGTCTTGTAGGCACATATTTTTAGTCAGGGGTTAGGGATGTGCGCAAGATTGGAGATATTTGCTATGGTTTTGCTGGTTTCAGATACTCTCAAAACTGAGAACCAATTGTAAATAAAAACAAGAAGTAAATCTAGTCTGAATTGTCGTTCCGGTTGAGGGTTTAAGTTAACTTATGAAACTGCGGTTATTTGAGCGAGAACACCTAAAAGTTAAAAGAAGACTGACTATAGCTGTGGTGAGTATATTAAGTGGAATTACTACTATATCTTGTAGTCAAGATAGAGAGGTATTGATAACAGAAATAGGTCTTAGTCCTCCTAACAGCCGGACAGTGCAAACATCCTCAGCGGGAAATCTCTATGTTGAGGGTAAAAATAAACACCTAAGAGGTGATTTGCAAGGGGCGATCGCTATTTATGACCAAGTTATTGATCAAGACCCAGACTATGCTCAGGTCTATAAAAGCCGGGGACTGGCTTACTTTGACCTGGGAGACAAGCAAAGGGCGATCGCAGATTACAATCAAGCCATTAATCTGGCTCCTGACGATGGCGAAGCCTATAATTATCGGGGAAATGGCCTAGCTTCCCTAGGAGACTACCAACGGGCGATCGCAGACTATAACGAAGCCATTCGGGTTTCCCCCCGCTATGCCGAAGCCTATAATAATCGGGGAAATGCCCGCGCCGCTCAGGGGGACAATGCAGGGGCCATAGATGACTTCAACCAAGCCATTAGCCTAGATTCTCGCTCTGTCATGGCTTACAATAATCGAGGCAATGCTCGGGCAGCCCAGGGAGACAGACAAGGTGCCATTGGGGATTATAATCAAGCCATTCGCCTCAATTCTTCTTTTGCCCCCGCCTACAATAACCGTGGTAATGCCCGCGCTGCAGAGGGAGACAGAGAAGGGGCGCTGCAAGACCTACAACAAGCTGCCTCTATTTTTCAACAACAAAATAATAATGAATTATATCAACAAGTCATGAACAATATTCGCGAGATTAGGTAGCAATCATTGTGATTAATCCCCTCAATTGGGGATTGGAGACTAACTATACCCACAAGGGGATACAGTGGGGAAATGGCGCTCCCAAATTTATTTACTGAATAAAGATTCAAATTCCGCCTGTAAAGATTTGATCTCTGCCAGCCTAGCAACTAGTATATTCTCATTACCTGCATCTATTAAACGGACTTTCCAATAACGAATACTTTCGGCATTATTTAACCAAAACTTTACTACAGTCTCTCTGACCTGTTCAGTATTCCAACCCCATTTTATGGGTAATGGTTCTACAGATTCTAATAAAGCATCCAAAGTACATCTATGGGTGCTGAGATATTCTACACCGCCACTAATTGGTTTGTTTATGGTCTGTTGTTGATGTTTAAAAAACTCCCAAACAGGAGATACTCCTACAATATCAAAGGTGTATTTCATTCCATCTCTCCCCATATTTAATTAGTTGTGTAGAAAATCTTGACGCTGCTAATTAATTCTTGCATACAATCATCTACAGCCATCTAGAAAAAATATTTTCTTCGCCCATAATATGACAAGAATTACCTGGGAAAATTAGCACTCTAAGGCAGAGAGTGCTACTATGTTTTAGGTTCTTTATTGTATTATTAAATGAATTTGTGGATTATTTAAGAGGTAAACTGTATTTTTAATAATTTGTTAACAAATGCCGGGGGAGAGTTAGCGGCTTTAGCTGCTGCTGCTTTGTGGGCGATCGCCTCGGTGGTGTATGGCTTTGTGGGAAATCATATTCCGCCCCTGGGACTGAATTCACTCAAGGGGATAGTAGCGATCGCCTTGCTAATTTTCACCATCTTAGTAACTGGGGAATCCTTACCCACCTCCACCCCCACGCCGATTTTTTTACTGTGCTTGAGCGGAGTAATCGGTATTAGCTGGGGTGATACTGCTTTTATGGGGGCGCTCAATTATTTGGGACCACGTCGTGTGTTACTTATCGGTACCCTGTCCCCTCCCATCACGGCTATCCTGTCCATAATTTGGCTGGGTGAAAGTTTAAATATTAGAGCTTGGTGTGGAATTATAATTACTATTTTAGGAGTTGCTTGGGTAATCACAGAACCGCTTCCCAGTAGCAACAATCATCCCCCCACCCATCTATGGCGGGGGATCGGTTTGGGCTTATTAGCCGCCATCACCAATGCCATAGCTACAGTTATCGCTCGCGTAGCCTTTACTACTGGTAGTATATCATCTTTGTGGGCGGCTTTATTCCGCTTAAGTGCAGCCCAATTGATTCTCTTTGGCTGGCTGTGGTTCCCCAAAGGCCAGGCGCAAGCCTTACCCCATACCTCCTCTAAACCATCCTGGCGGGTCATTTTCGCCGCGTGCTTTGGGGCTTTTTGTGGTACTTATTTAGGTATTTGGCTACAACAAACAGCGATTAAATTCACAGCTGCGGGAATTGCTTCCACCTTATTACAGACCAGTCCCCTATTTGTTATCCCTATTGCTATATGCATTGGAGAAAAAGTGAGTTGGCGAGGGATGGCGGGGGTGATGATTGCCATCATTGGCATTGGATTGTTATTTTTTGACTAGCAGACCACCTTGGGACGGTGTGTACCGTTCTAAATCATCTTTTTGGTCGTAGCTTTGTACAGACCTTCCGCCAGAAGGTCTACAATAATTTAATGAATTTATAGTCATTTATGTACATTTGTAGTATAATATAACTATGAATGTACAATCATTAAATGAATGAAACTATCTGATTATGCAAAAAAGGTAGGGATAAGTTATAGAACTGCGTGGCGTTGGTACAAATCCGGCGTAATCACAGGTTATCAACAACCTACAGGAACCATAATTATTAATCTACCTGAAACCAAC
>NZ_JAQMUH010000048.1:0-14285 GCF_028331025.1 Anabaenopsis arnoldii
GGCTTACCGTATAAGGGAAATAATGTTGGTTATTGAAGAAAATGCCTGAATATTCCTTCTTAATCTCTGTTCCCTGTTCCCTGTTCCCTGTTCCCTCGAACCAGTTGTTAAATTAGCATAACAAGTACGGTAGAGCCAAAATAGCTAAACATGACAATGTTTAGATTGTCATGTTTATTTGTTCGATATAATCAAAATATAGCAATCCTAAATGATTCATGAACAATTTCTGTTCCCTGTTCCCTGTTCCCTGTTCCCTTTCCTCACTCATAATTTCTCAAGTCAAATAGGATGACTATATTTGGTAATAAAATAGTTATAGTTATTGATTCAAGACTATACTTGCTAAGTTACAGGTGTAATTACCACATGGCAGAATTTTTTAATAAAGCAGTACATTGGCTTTCTATAATTACACAAATACTGCTCATGGCTTGCTGGTAGCTGTGTGTATCCTCTTGTTCCAAGGATAGTTTGGCAGCGGTTTGTAAATCTTGAATAGCCTTGAGGTTATTTCGATCAGAGTCTTGTCCAGCATACTGTGTAAGTTCATAGCGAATCATCCCTCGTTTGAGATAGACTTTCGCCAAGTTACCATTGATTTTTAGTGCTTGGTTGAAGTCAGCGATTACCTGTTGATATTCTGGAATAAAGTTGCTGCTAAACTGTGCCATTCTATAGCGGATTTCACCGCGATGAAAATAAGCTTCTGCTTTGGATGCATTCAGTCGAATCGCCAGGGTCAAATCAAGAATAGCTTTTTGATAATCTTGCACAGATTGACCGCTATATCTAGCCATTTCCGAACGGACAATACCCCTTTTAATATAGGCTTCTGTTTCTTGCTCGTTCAGCGATAAAGCTTGAGTAAAATCAGTGATCGCTAGGTTATATTCGCGATCGGGATCGTGGCTATATTCAGCCAGCATATAATGAACATTGCCTCGGTGGATAAAAGCTTTAACTTCTTGAGGGTTAATCTGCAAAGCTTGATTATAGTCTGCCAGAGCGCCTTCATAATCCCTCAATTCATAGCGGGCATTACCTCTGTGAACATAAGCACTAGCATTTGTTGCTACCTGTTCTATAGCTTGGCTAAAGTGTTGTACTGCTTTGTGATAATCTTTTGCTTGGTAAGCAGCATGACCCTGTTGATAGTAATCGGCGAAAGTCAGAGTATCTGGCTGGGGTTGAGGAGGAGTTATCAAAGTTTGTTGAGTGTAGGTATTTTGAGAAACATAAGGACGAGTAAATTTAATTGCTACGTCTAAATACCCCAACACACCAAAACCCACTAAACACAAAATAGCGGGATAAAACTTTGTGTTTTTTTGACGTTGATAAACAGAATACTTAGGTAACTGCCAATGATTTATTTGGGATTGCGGCCTGACTGGTTGTGGAGAACGTGGACGCTGGGCGTAACGCCTTTTAGGTACAAATCGTGGGCGCAGATGTTCGCGATTTTCTACTGCTCTAGGTGATGGAAATGGATCACGTCCACCTAAGCGCAAAGCACGTTTACACCAGGGACAACTATCTAAATGGTGATTATAGCGATGCTGGGGATTAGCAGTACAAGTAATCAGGCTATCTTCTGCTTGGGCTAAAACTGATAACCAAGTTTGGGCGTTGGGGCGCAGATGTGGGTGATCGTGACCATCTTCAAAACAACGTAAAAACAATTCTTGCAACTTGGGATGCAGCATTTCCCAAGGGGGTGCGATGGGGGTAGGGAGATAAGGTACGTGACGCTTTTGACTATAAGTGAAATGTCCCGCAGCAATCCGGGCTTCGTAGGGTGGTGGCTCAGAAACACCTTGAAAGATTCCCGAAAAGGGGTGAGTACCTTCCATTAAAAGTTGAAAAATCAACACCGCCAGCCCAAAGGAATCATGGGTGATTTTGCGATCGTGTTGAGCAAAAATTTTATTCTGTAGTTCTGGTGGGGTAAACTCTGGTTTACCTACAGGACAGCGATAAACAACATTCTGATCAGGATCGTACACTTGGAACGAGTCAGTATCAACCAAGGTCACCAGTGCTGTATCGCTAACGAGAATATTTGACTCATTGACGTCACCAACGCAATATCCACTATTATGCAAAGCTGCAAAAGCCGCGGCCAAATTACGAGCGGTGCGTAGCAGATACTGATAATTGAATAAGGGACAGTGTTCGCGACGAGTTCTGGGATTGTAAAAGTCTATAATGGGGCGCATCCCACGAATGCGAGGCATTAAAAAGCCGATGATGCGATTGTCTTGGTCTTTTGACCGTAATAAATCCAGCGGCCAAGCAATGGAAATATGCCCCAAGCTAGCTGTAGGGTTTTCTGGAGGGTTGTCCAGCATCGCCTGGAGTTTGTTGGCGTGAGCAACTGTTGGTTTGTGATAGACTTTAGCGACTAAATCACCACAGGAGGGCACTGTATAGATACAAGCTTCACCGCCACGCCCCAAACTCACGCTGAGGTTGATAATTTCTTGTTTGGGAAAACAACGTAAGACTTGCATGATAAAATTACGATGAATGGGGTTATGTAAAATACAAATCTCGCAAAATCACCACAACGTTGCTCAGATAAAAGATCATTGAGCATTCCTAAGACCTGCTAAAATCAGGGTCAGGTCATCATCAGTACGTTGGGTAATCCGTTCAGAACCTAAAAACCTCACCAACTGTTCCTTGGCTGTTGTCTGATCTTCGGCATTCTCCACAAAGTCGAATAAGGGAAAAAAGAAGGGTTTATGAGGTTCGCCCACCAGCATATTTAAGGCCAGCATTTGTAGTCCATCGGTAAGGACGGCAATATTAACTATGTTTTCACGCCATAATCTGATTTGCGCTGTATCTAAGGCATGAGGGGAAGTTAAAAAAGTTGTCTCGTTGATGTATTCTCCATGATCAGGTCTTGTCAGTGCCATTAAGTTACCCATGCGATCCTTGGCCACTGCTAAACCATCACCAATTTGTACCACGGCGACCAGATCCGGGGTAGCAACCATTATAATTAGGGTAGTTGCTAAATCTTGAGGCTGTTTGCTGCCAGTTCTTGCTGCATCCTCTACCGCTTTTTTGGCTGCTAGTAAGGCTTCATTCAATAGCGATCGCACAATTGCATCATCTGCAAGGGAATCTCTAGTAATTTGTTTGATAGCAAGGGTTTCTATTGCTTTTTCTACAGCTACCATTGCTCCCACTTTTCCCTGGCTGGCAGAACCTGCACCATCAGCAGCCGCGGTGAGCAACACATTACCTGGTAGTAGCTGCCAGTGGTGAGCATCTTGACACAGCTGCTTATTTCTGATGTGGCTTGTACCGCATACAGATGCAGCCACTACTTGCCAATGAGATATCTGTTTCAATGTTGTATTCATAGATTTTTTTTCAGGCATAGCTCGTGTGAATGTAAGCCACGATACCTACGGTAAGCGACGCTAACCCGATTAAAGAGTACCCCAGCCAATGGGTGGTAGTGCTACCTGTTCATCTACCTGAGAATGGGAAACTGCTGACATACTGGCTGACAACCAAACAAACATCTCAATAAAGTTAAGTCCTTTGAGTTTGAGTGGGGTTCGCACTGCTAATTGATTTAAGCGCATCATGTTAGCGTTTTCTACACCTACTGTGAAGAATGCAACTCGTTTATTAGCTTCATCTACTTGTAGGCGTTGCGCTGCTTGCTCTATGAGATGGTCTAATTCACCTTGTGGTTCTCCATCTGTAATCATGAACACCCAAGGACGATAATAAGCAATGCCATTGGCACGATATAAAGATTTACGCTCTTCCACCATGTCCAATGCTTTATGAATTCCTGCCCCCATAGTCGTTAGTCCCTGGGCTGTCAAAATGGGCGGGTTAAATTGATCGGCTGTGACAAAATCCTGGACTATATTCACATTAGTATCAAAAGTGATGATCGCTACTTCAACCCTTCTGGATGCTAAGGAATTTTTGACTAATTCATCCTTCAAACTCAGCAAGCCCTGATTTAAAGCTTCTATAGGATCTCCTTGCATTGATCCTGATGTATCTAGCAATAGCACACAAGGACAGCGTGGTTCAGGATTTTCAGCAAATTCGACTATTTCATCGAGTTGTAAGCTTTCATGCATAACGGTTTTTGTTATGTTGTACGTCACTGCTTTATTTTCCTTTTTTCAAAGTATATACCTTAGTTTCCGGAGGCTATAAGACTAAACATAAATGTTTAGCCCTAATTAGTGCAATCTTTATGAAACAGATAGTTTGGACAAACTTATCTACATATATTATTTTTTGATTAAGATACTGCTAATTATTCTGCGTATACAGGGTGGTTTTGTGAATTTCATTCCTTTCTGTCACTGCACAAAATACGGTTCATTACATATTCATTTAGAACACAATATTATATACAAAGTCATTTTTTATATCGACAACATCATGATTTTGAACAGGATATAGCATTTACCATGCTCGTGAGGTACATTTTTTTTTAGTTTGAGGGAACAGGGAATAGGGAATAGGTGTGTACTTCATGAGCCTGAAAAAGGCTATATTCCATCTTATTGAACAGGATATTATACCAAATATATCAATAATATTTAGTATAATATCATCGGTGTATGTATACAGCAAATACATAATACTTTCTTGAGATAAATATTAAATTTGAACAAAGTAAGCATAATGAGATTCCTATTTTTAAGTTATTTAAAACACTCGGAAATCTGATTAATTTTGATAATTTTAGAAGACTACATCCTCATGGTTTATGAAGATACTGATGTGCATCAGATTTACCCTTTGACCAATGACCGATAAATGTGGATAAATTTTCATTCTCTGCTAGATACAAGTTAGATGGGCGTTAAAAATTATCCTGACCACAAGGGGACACTGAAGAGGTTTTCTGGCTACTTTACCTTTCCTGAAGTAGGTTGGTTTTTTTCAAGTGATTATACTTAGAATATAACTGCTACAAATTTAGTACACAGAACCCTAGATAAGAGTAAAAATAAAATCTCATCCTACGCATAAATTCCTGTAGATGGGTAATGCTAGGATATTCCTGATCCTGTTACCTAAAATATTCAGGATCAGGGATTAATAATAATAAATAACATAAATCCTACTTGTGAAAGAGTAACGGCTGCTACTATAACCATACAAAAAGTTAAGAAAATTTTGTGTTTACCCAGAGGAGCAACATTTGTAGTAAATACAGCATATTTCGCTACAGAATGGCTGGATATACTGCAAAATTTATTTACATTTTACATTAACATAAAAACTGCCGGAAATAAACCGGAAATAAACCGGAAATAAAATATAGATGATTAATTATTCTTCTGCTGGAAAAATTTCATCAATTGTTGGTTCCATGCTGCTATTTTGAGTTACTTTATTAGGATCATGATCTGAGAGAGAAGATGGCGAAATGATTACTAACTCACTTTCTTGTCCGAGACTATTTCCCCATTCATCTAGAACATCTTTAATCAATACTTCTTGCAACCAAATCTTAGCAACCACAGTCAAAGGTAATGCTAAAAATAATCCTAAAAAACCAAAGAAAGTAACGAAAAATAGTTGGGAAATTAAGGTCACAGCAGGTAGTATAGAAACGCGATGTGCCATGACAGTGGGAGTCACAAAGTTGGCATCAATCTGTTGAATCACAAGATAGAGAAGCAACACTAGCAGAGGTTTCCAGGGAGTATCTAACAAGGCGATCGCCATTGCTGGTATTAGACTCAATGTAGGACCTAAATTAGGAATTAAGTTGAGAAATCCTGCTAAAACGCCCAAAGCTAGAGCGGCTTTGACACCCAAAATATATAAGCCGATCACACTTGATATTCCCACCACACTCATAGCAATAAAAGCACCTGTTATCCATCCCTCCAATGAAAGTTCACATTGATCCAAAATCCCATCTATTCTTGAGCGATAAAATGAAGGGAATAGGCGAATAAATAATCGGCGATAGGCTTGAGGTTCGGCTAATAACATCCCCGTTAGTACTAGGAGTAATAACATCTTAACTAGGACTTCTAGGGAGCCAGAAACAAAAGCAAAAGAGTTACCCAATACCTGATTGAGAAAGGGTTGTGCTTGTGCAATCAGGTGACTGAGATTAGGGAGGTAGGGAACCAGTGGAGTGGGAACGAGGGTTTCTAGTTCCTTTAGCCAACTATTAAAAAGAGCAAAACCTTGAGGAACGCGATAAGTGAGTTCTTGAAACTGCTGCACAAAAGGGGGAACAATCAGCCAGAAAAAACATACTACACCGGCGAAGAAAATACACACCGATAGGAGAACAGCGAGGCCACGTTTCAAGCCTAAGCTTTGAAGACGTTTGGCTAGGCGATTTAAGGTAGTAGCCAAAACCACTGCAGCAAATATCAGCAATAGAACTTGCCGAATTTGCCATAAGATATACAAACAAAGAACTATAGCGATTAAGCCAATCCACTGCCCAAGGTTCACAGTCCTGCCCCAGATGTATCATTGTTACCTTAGCTGATTTTACCAATTTCTACTAATTTTGTTTGAGTATTGATTGGAATCTGCAAAATAAAGCGATCGCGAGCATCAGATTCGGTAACAGAACTATAATCAGGGCATTGGCATTTGTTGCGGCTATGGATAAATGCGGTCCTGCGTATTTAATTAATAGGGACAGCAAACCGGAAACCACCAGCAATTTAGCTACAAATCCTAAATTATTTTTCATAATAGTACGGCAATACACATTTCTCTGTGGGGTATACCCGATATTAGGTGACTGGGTTTAGTTTCTAGAATAAACCTATATAGAGACAAATCTTGAGATCAATACTGCCAAAATTGTTGCTGTGTGAATTTTTTTGTTGCTAATAGTAGTTCAGCACCTGGGTTAGGCATCTCTATATGTATTTGTGTGTTTTGGCATGAGGCAAATTCTATTAGGAACTGATACAGCAGTGTGCAGGTGAGTTTACTACATCAAAAGATAACTGACTAAGGAGGGTGTATCTAAATGCCTGTAGAAACTAATAATAATTACCAAAGACCAGATAAAGCACCAAAACCTAGGCAATTGGGCGGTAGTTTGCTGATTCTATTGACTTTTTTATTACTGCTTAACTTGGTTGTTCCCAGTTTGTTTGGGCAGCGGCAAGCTCAAGTTCCCTACAGTGAGTTTATCGCGCAGGTGCAAAATAATCAAGTGGAGCAGGCGGTTGTGGGTAGCGATCGCATTGAGTATACCATGAAAACCCAAACTGCTGAAGGTGAAACTGTAAAACAGGTATTCACCACTACGCCAGTAGCCATCGATTTAGATTTGCCCAAAATTCTGCGTGAGCATGATGTCGAATTTACAGCACCACCACCATCCCAAAATGCCTGGATTGGTACTTTACTCAGTTGGATTGCACCCCCATTAATTTTCTTTGGGATTTGGGCTTTTGTGATCAGTCGTCAAGGTAGCGGTCCGGCTGCATTGACAGTAGGTAAAAGCAAAGCCCGCATCTATTCCGAAGGCATCACGGGTGTACAATTTAGTGATGTTGCCGGTGTAGATGAAGCTAAGGCAGAACTAGAAGAAATCATTGATTTTCTCAAAAATGCCGGTAAATACACCAGACTGGGGGCAAAAATTCCTAAAGGCGTATTGTTGGTGGGACCTCCGGGAACGGGTAAAACCATGCTAGCTAAAGCCGTAGCGGGTGAAGCTGGTGTGCCGTTTTTCAGTATTTCTGGCTCAGAATTTATTGAATTATTTGTGGGTGTAGGTGCAGCCCGGGTGCGTGACTTGTTCGACCAAGCCAAACAGCAAGCCCCTTGTATTGTGTTTATTGACGAATTAGACGCACTGGGTAAGTCTCGTGGAAGTGCTGGGCCGATTATGGGCGGTAATGATGAGCGTGAACAAACTCTCAACCAGCTACTGAGTGAAATGGATGGTTTTGACGCTAACACAGGGGTGATTATCATTGCAGCGACCAACCGTCCCGAAGTCATTGACCCCGCATTAAGTCGTCCAGGTCGATTTGACCGTCAAGTTGTGGTTGACCGTCCTGATAAAAGCGGTCGTGAAGCTATTCTGAATGTCCATGCGAGAAATGTGAAATTAGCTGATGATGTTGATTTATCAACTATTGCGGGTCGAACTCCTGGTTTTGCGGGAGCAGATTTAGCTAACCTAGTCAATGAAGCTGCACTGTTAGCAGCCCGACAAAATCGCCCTGCAGTATTAATGGCAGATTTTAATGAAGCTATTGAGCGGTTGGTGGCTGGTTTAGAAAAACGTTCTCGTGTGCTGAATGAACTGGAGAAAACCACAGTAGCCTATCACGAAGTTGGTCACGCCATCATCGGTGCGTTAATGCCTGGTGCTGGTAAGGTGGAAAAAATCTCTGTTGTACCCCGTGGTGTGGGTGCTTTGGGTTATACAATTCAGATGCCCGAAGAAGACCGCTTCTTGATGATAGAAGATGAAATTCGCGGACGCATTGCTACTT
The DNA here is from genome assembly GCF_028331025.1 of Anabaenopsis arnoldii. Taxonomy (NCBI): domain Bacteria; kingdom Bacillati; phylum Cyanobacteriota; class Cyanophyceae; order Nostocales; family Nodulariaceae; genus Anabaenopsis; species Anabaenopsis arnoldii. Next base: position 8,502 of record NZ_JAQMUH010000048.1, read on the forward strand.
TATTGGGTGGCCGTTCTGCTGAGGAAATTGTTTTTGGGAAGGTTTCTACTGGTGCTGCTGATGATATCCAGAAAGCTACTGATTTGGCAGAACGAGCTATTACTATCTATGGGATGAGTGAGAAGTTGGGTACTGTGGCTTTTGAGAAGATTCAACAGCAGTTCCTGGAAGGTTATGCTAATCCCCGCCGTAGTATTAGTCCCAAGGTGGCTGAAGAAATTGATCGGGAAGTGAAGCTGAGTCTAGATAATGCTCATCACATCGCTTTGAGTATTTTGCATTATAACCGCAAGTTGCTAGAGGAGATTGCACAGGCATTATTGGATAAGGAAATTCTGGAAGGTCTTCAATTGCGTGAGTTCCTTAACCAAGTTGAAGCACCAGATGAATTGGATGAGTGGTTACGAACCGGTAAGTTATTGGCAGACAGACCATTGATGCAATCACTTCTGGTTTAATGATTTTAGCGTGAATTGTTTAGCGATCGCCCTATTTCTAGGGCGATCGCTTTCTTCATGAAATTATCTCACTTCACCAAAGGCATGTTCTACGTCTGCCATATTGCCATATTCCCTTTCTGCCATTTGTTGGAGGATGTTGATTATTTCTTGACTGGCGTTTTTCTGTCTGGCATGGTTGACTAAATCCTGTTTATTGGCTGGAAAATCTATGCCGCTGAGACTTCTAGAAATATCAACTGCAGATACTGCCATAACTTCACCTCTGTTAGTGGGTTGTATCTAGGCTATTGGCTATGGCTATCTGTCATTCTCTACCTAGGGTTGTATCTTAAGTCGGAAATTCGTTGTAATTGCATATACATCCAAATTTGATTCATAAACTCATCAAATGCCTCTCCAATCAGCTTCTCTGCCAAATTTTAATTGTTTGATCAAAACTTCCAGAAACTAACATCTCACCCGAATCTGTGAAGGCTAGGGCTGTAACTGTATGGCTATGGCCATTAAAAGTAGCTAGCAATTCGCCTGTTTCTGGATGCCACAATTTGATGCTTTGATCTGCACTACCACTGGCGATAAGTCCATCAGGACTCAGGGCTACAGCATACACTTTATCTCTATGACCCTTGAGGGTACGAATTAATTTCCCTGTTTCCAAGTGCCAAATTTTAATTGTTTGATCCCAACTACCACTGACTAGTAGTTTACCATCGGCACTGATAGTCATGGCAGAGACGATGTGAGAATGACCGGTGAGGCTGTATGGGGGTGGTGAATGTTTGAGAGTTTTCCACCCGCTGGGTTGTGAAGTCCGCCAAACTTTGATTTTGCGGTAGCTACCTGTAGCTAATATTTGCCCATCTTGACTAAAAACTAGGGAATGAGCGGCTGTATCATCTAAAGATAAGGCGATCGCTACCTGACGTTGGGTCAAATCCCAAAATAAGACTTTTCTATCATCCCCAGCCGTTGCTAACATCAGTCCATCTGGTGTAAATGCAACGCACCGCACCATAGCATTATGCTTGTGCAGAATATCGATTAAATCTAATGCGCCTACGTGCCAAATCTTGACCGTGGAATCAGCACTACCAGTAACTAAAGTTTGTCCATCTGAACTAAAGGCTAGAGAATTTACCATATCTACGTCTCCAGACACTACCCAAGGATACTCTGATAATGTCTGGATTAATTCACCCTTACTTAAATCCCAGAGCTTTGTTTCCCCATAACTACCACTTGCTAATATGGGGGAGGTTGTGCCATTGTTAGACCTGGAACTAAAAGCTATACAATTAATGCCTCTAGTGTGGCCTTTCAATGTTTGCCAACATTCCCAATCACCAATTATTGCCTTTTGCGGGTGTTCTGCTGGCAAAGTTTGCACTGTTTCTACTATTATCTGTTGTTCAACTAATGGCTGTGTGGGTTTTTTGATATTTCCTTGGGTAACTAATGATTCTAAATACCAACTCAAACCCCCCGCATACAAGAAATGATCGGGAGTAACATACAGTTTTGGTTCGGGAAATTTAATTTGGCTGGTTGGTAAAAAACCCGCAATGATACAATGTTTTTGGTAATAATTCATATCAGTGAATGGGTGCAGTAAACACAGAAAAACTAATACTTGATAATTCTTCAAATCATCCTGAGTAACTGACCACCTCACTTTATTTTTCTTAATACTATTAACACTTTCTCCATCAACTGCGTAAACTTGAATACTAACATTAGGATTATTAGCCAACAGGTAGGCAAATTTGCTCTCTCCGCGCAAATTCCCTTCATCATCTAACACCATGTGTTCTACACTGTCCTGTGGGATTTTTTTGACTAACTTACCCAGACATTCAGCCATCACTAACCCCACAATTTGCTCTCGGAAAAGATACTCTTGTGCTTGCTTCTGGAAGTATTCGGGAAAAGTCATCCCCCAGTCATCCGGGTCGGGATATTCCGGTGGTGTAGGGGGTGGATTTTTGGCGACAATTTCGGCTTGCTGACGGGAAAATTCGGTTATCTTCAGCAATTCCTCACAAGAGAATACTATTCTCTCACGGTGAGATGCTTTAACTTGACTTTCCAGCAAGGATAAATCATAAGTTTTAGGTTTTTTCACACGTTGAAGGAAGTCAGCTTGTTGAGCTTTGAGTAAGCTAATCCAATCCATCTGCATTGGGTGTGACACAATAATATTGCATACTTAGGGTAAGCTATACCGACCTAATTACTCAAGAGCAATCTGGAATTTATGAGTTACGATGCTGGTCAATTTGTCATGGTCAATGATTTGCATCCCAGAAATAGTTTTGGTAACAGATGTAAGTATAGTGGCTAAGATGGAAATAAAAGTATTTTTTGTTACTAATAATAAGTATGTATCATAGATTATAAGGCGCGAGTAGCAATCTTGGGGTTTAGCCGCTAGGTGAGGATATGATCATCTTTTGATTAAATATCTATCTTTAGATAGATGATTATATTTATACAATACTCTTAGTTGTCAAAATTAATTCGGTTTATTATGATACATTTCATCCAAAACTTTCAATGCGGATGATTACCTCCGATAGATGAACTGAAAGTATTTATATCTGTTGCTATGCAATGCAGCAGACATCCTCTGAGCATCAAGTAAAACTGGAGTACTGTCGTGACTTTTTTAAATTGGGTAAAAGAACAACAAAAAAATCTCCATGATTCTATTGTGCGGTTTAAAAACAAAGAATTCATGGATGCTATTGTTGCGGGATGCGCTTTAGTAGCAGCTGCAGATGGACATATTCATTCTACGGAAAAACAAAAAATGGCTGGTTTCATTGCTAGAAGTGAGGAACTGCGTGTATTTGAGATGAATGATGTCATTGAGAGATTCAACTATTTTGTGAGTGGTTTTGAGTTTGACTCAGATATTGGTAAAGAACAAGCACTAAAAGCTATTAGTAAGTTCAAGAATAATTCCGATGCTGCAAAATTATTGATTATAGTATGTTGTAGCATCGGTTCGGCTGATAATAATTTCGAGGAATCCGAGAAGCAAGTTGTGCGAGAAATATGTCAAAATTTGTCTTTGAATCCCTTAGAGTTTCAATTATAGCATTTCCCATGCTCGTGAGGTACAATTTTTTTTAGTTTGAGGGAACAGGGAACAGGGAACAGGGAACAGGGAACAGGGAACAGGGAACAGGGAATTGGTGTGTACTTCATGAGCCTGAAAAAGGCTATATACATATATTCCGACTACATATTACCTGAATTATCACGGAGTCTTGAATAATGACAATTAATCTGGCGAAGGGACAACGTATCTCTCTGGAGAAAGTTGCACCGGGTCTGTCTCAAGTTTTTGTTGGTCTTGGATGGGATGTAAAGTCTACTGATACCGGCACAGATTTTGATTTAGATGCCTCAGCTTTTCTGCTCAATTCTCATGATAAGCTCATATCTGAAGCCCATTTTATATTTTATAACAATCCTAAAAGTCCTGATGCTGATAAAGCAGTACAACATCTAGGAGATAACCTGACAGGTATAGGTGAAGGAGATGATGAGACAATCAAAGTTTCTTTGAATCAAGTACCTGATGAGGTTGAAAAAATTGCGATCGCTGTGACTATTCATGACGCAGAAAAACGCCATCAAAATTTTGGTCAAGTACAAAATGCCTATGTACGTATTGTGAATGAGCAGACAAAAGAAGAAGCTGTCCGCTATGAACTTACAGAAGATTATTCCATCGAAACAGCATTGATCATGGCTGAACTTTATCGTCAAGATGGTGAGTGGCGTTTAAATGCAGTCGGGTCTGGTTATCAAGGTGGTTTACAGGCGCTCCTTGATCGCTATAACTAGGTAATTCTCCAGAAGGCTAAAACCATTTTACTGGGGGAAAAGTCAGCATTTTCATTTACCCCAGTAAGATGGTTGGTCATACCAATTCTATGAGAAGTTAGGCACTTTACAAATTTATTCGTTCAAGGTTGAATTTCAGGAGACCAAAAAAATGGCAGTTACGTTAACAAAAGGACAACGGGTTTCACTAGAAAAAGTTGCGCCGGGACTTACGGAGGTATTTGTTGGTTTGGGGTGGGATGTGAAACCAACGGACACTGGCTATGACTTTGACCTAGACGCATCAGTTTTTCTACTCGGTAGTAACGAAAAGTTGATATCTGACGACCACTTTATTTTTTACAATAACCGGACTAGTCCAGATGCAAGCAAGTCAGTAGAACACACAGGGGATAATCTGACAGGTGTTGGTGATGGTGATGATGAGGTCATCAAGATTAGTCTGCAAAAGGTTCCTGCTGATATTCAGAAAATTGTGATTACGGTAACTATTCATGAAGCCGGAAAACGAGGTCAAAACTTTGGTCAGGTTCAAAATGCTTTTGTTCGTATCGTTAATGCTCAGACTAATCAAGAAGTAGTTAGATACGACTTGGTTGAGGATTACTCTGTTGAAACTGCATTAATTATGGCTGAAATCTATCGCAAAGATGGAGAGTGGCGTTTAAATGCAGTCGGATCTGGTTATCAAGGTGGCTTACAAGCATTATTAGATCGTTATAGCTAGGAGATGAGATATGGGAATTAATTTACAAAAAGGACAGAGAATTTCTCTGTCTAAGGAAGCTCCCACCCTGACTAAGTTGATGTGTGGACTAGGCTGGGATGTAGCAAAAACATCCGGCGGTGGGTTTTTTAGTAACTTTGCTGGTGGTGCTCAGTATGATTTGGATGCTTCTGTAATTTGCCTAGATGCCAATGGTAAGTTAACGAGTAAAGAGAATATTGTCTACTTTGGGAATCTTCAGCATTCGTCAAAAGCCATTATTCATACAGGGGATAACTTAACTGGTGCTGGTGATGGGGATGATGAGGTGATTATTGTTGACTTACCTAGGATACCAACCCAGATTGCTAAATTGGTTTTCGTAATCAATATTTATGAATGCCTTCGCCGTAAACAGGACTTTAGCCAAGTTGAAAATGCTTTTGTGCGTTTAGTCAATGCAGATAATAACAAAGAACTGGCTAGATATAACCTCTCAGGTAGAGATTATCAGGGGAGCACAGGAATGATATTGGCGGAAGTATATCGACACAATAATGAATGGAAAATGGCAGCTGTGGGCAATGGGATCACTGTCAACGGTTTAGCAGACATGATCAGGTCTACAATAATTTAATGAATTTATAGTCATTTATGTACATTTGTAGTATAATATTATGAGTGTACGATCATTAAATGAATGAAACTATCTGATTATGCAAAAAAGGTAGGGATAAGTTATAGAACTGCGTGGCGTTGGTA
>NZ_JAQMUH010000049.1:0-4238 GCF_028331025.1 Anabaenopsis arnoldii
TCAACGGGAGCATGGGAGCGGTTATCCCTTAGTAGACTTGCACGCCTTAGCCAGACGCGATATTTCTCTTAAGATTTACAAGAAAGACTACCGCTATCATTGCTTGGTTTTCGCGTTGGCAATAGTCTTAATTCAATACTTAATATCGTATTATATATCAAGTGGGCGATTTTATTAACTCACTTATGTCAATGCTTGTAAGCATAAGTATAGTTTTGTCTATAAAATAGCCAGCTTAGGACTAGCTCTCCTATAGGTTCTACGTTAAAGCCATGTTTGGCTTGCAGTCAATTTCTCAATATTTTGGCAAATTTTGTAATATCACTTAACAATAGTTATTTTAGTTACGAGGTCTCACGTACTTAGAGGATGTTTGATAAGTTTTCAACAGGTAATTTTTATCTTAGGGAACAGGGAACACCGGAACAGGGAATGGGGAATGAGGAATGGGGAATGGGGAATGGGGAACCGAAACAATCAAATCCAATCCCCTCCCCTTACAAGGACAAGACAAGGTGGACAAGGTGGACAAGGTGACCACCGGAGAAAAACAGTACAAAGTCTGTATTCTTAGTAAGAAAAATAGCCCATTAAAAGACCATTGTCCGTATAAAATCTTCTTTGTCCACTTTCCTTCCTTGTCTTCGGTGGTCTTGCCTTCACAGATCATATTAAAAACCTACCCTTGTAAGGAAGGGGGTGGGGTGAAACAATAGTTGATACACTAATCATGACTTGACAAACATCCTCTTAGGCCTAGGAACCTCCCCCGCTGGAAGAAATCAATAACTCATCAGAGTCCTTGTGAGGTGAGAATACTTCTAGCTATGGTCAGTCCCAACAGCACAATAGATTAGTTTGTACTTATCAAAGGATATGGCGGGGGATATTAAATAATAACCGACGGTAGTTTTGTATTAAAAACGACAATTTTTATGATATCCGGGGACTAAAATAAATTAAAGTCAAGGAATAACTACAAATCCAGCCTAGCTGGAACCAAGGTTACACCCTGCTTGTAACTGCCAAAGTAGAATTACAACTACTGAGCAGTTTCTCACACATAAATTTAAATTTAATCTGGGGGATCACTATTTTGAAGAGCAAGAACTAATAAGTATAAGTTAAGGGAATACCATTTTTATATTTTCTTTGTTATTTTGTATTTAACGGGACAGTTATTCATTATCCAGTGAGCTAAATATAAAGTGAGTGAACTATTTACCAGGAAAGTCTATGCAAATTACTCACTTTGTGATTGTCCCCGTTTGATTTATCAACACAAGACAAATCCCAGATATACATGGCATGGTAAAATTCCCAATCGGCAAATAGTTTATCAATACAAGGAACACCTTGGTCAGAACTATGGTTAAGACAAATAATCAGCATATTATCCTACCTGCTTTTATCAAAGCTGTGGAAGTGGAAGCAAGTGACAATGTAGGTAGCCACAATAAATTTACTCCACGCAAATTCCACTTACTGCAACCATTACGTAAAAGGCTAGACAACATTGAAATTAAAAATCGCGACTTTGCTCACTTTATTGCTAAAATGATTCCGGCTCAGTGTCCTTTCGAGCGCGACCTTATCCTATTTGGGCGCAAAATAGCCCACATCCCCCCTCTGTGTAAGCTTAATCCACTGTATGATGAATTTGTCGGCTTACGCTTTCGCGCTTTGTGTTATTTAGTAGATGAGTGTGGAGAGGACATTCAATCCTACTGCTAAATCCTAACCGAGAAAACATGGTATGGAAATTAAAATTGAGCATCAACCAAGTCAACTACGCCTCAACCAGTTGGGTGTGTTTCAGTGGGCAATTTGGCAGAAAGAAATATCCAAATTTACCTGGACTTATGATACTCAAGAAACTTGTTATTTTTTGTTAGGTGATGTCGTTGTTACCCCCGATGGTGGACAACCAGTGAAAATAGGAAAGGGTGATTTAGTGACTTTTCCGGCTGGTATGTCTTGTATATGGGAAATCACCAGCGACGTGAAAAAACATTACTGTTTTGATTAGTTAAGAGTCAAGAATCATGAATTAATTTCCTGGTCTTTTGGTTTCTTTTCTTCTCCAGAATGCAAACATCTCCACAGTGACTAGGAATTAAATAGAAGCATAGGAGACACAGCAGCACTATGTCTCCTATAATTTTTATAACCAAAATGCCGAAAACTCTTGAGAAACAGGGGGATCACGCCGTATTCCGTACTTTAGTAAGGTATGTTCGCGCAGCGTCTCCCCTTGGGAGAAGGCTATTTAATGCGTTTACGCCTCAGTCAGGACATATTTTCTAATTAAGCACTCTACATACTCACTAGCACTAACGCCTTCCCTTGCAGCTAATTCTTGCACAGAATGCCAAGCTGTATCAGTCAGCATAATACCCCGATGTTTTTTGACTTCATCGTAAAAAACAGGGGTATTTCTAACTCTTTTTTTACCTTTACCTGTTGACATATTAAGAACATCTACATATACTAATTACAGTATATTTAATATCAAGGAGGTGAGTCAAGTTGGTAGTTCTAGAGTACAAAGTCAAAGCTAAAAAGCTTCAATGCATGCCTATTGAGGAAGCTATTAAAACTACTCAGTTCATCAGAAATAAATGTCTGAGATACTGGATGGATGCAGCCAAAGAAGCAAAAATTAACAAGTTTGCTATGAATAAATATTCAACAGAACTACCCAACGAGTTTACATTTGTTGCTGACCGGGCGACAAAATAAGCTACAAGACAGACTCTATAAGCCTCATAGCTCTTAGATGTTGTTTGATAAGTTTTCAACCGGTAATTTTTATCTTAGGGAACACCGGAACACACCGAACACCCGAACAGGGAATGGAGAACACACCGAACACGGTATGGCTAACGCCACGCTATCGCTATCGACTTCGCTCACCGAACACACAAAAAACAATAAAATCCAGTCCCCTCCCCTTACAAGGGGAGGGTTAGGGTGGGGTAAAACAATATTTGATACACTAATCATACCTTTTAAAACATCCTCTTAGACCTTGTTGATCATGCTAGGGTTTATTGCAATTTAATTTCATTAATGTGGTGATTAAATCCATACAAGCATCCTTGAAATTGACCCAAGTTTGACCATATAAGCTGATATACAGCAGATTTCATCTAAGTGAGGTACAGTAAGGCCTACAGGATGCCCACCCCACAATAGTTTTACAATTAATATCTGTATTTTATCTAGGTAGAAACTGCTGTGAAAACTACTATGTCTCCCTTCCGTTCTACCATGTTCTTTGAGCCGACTAATATATTTCTGTATTCCTTTACCTTTGATTTGTTGACCCTGAATTGTGGTAGAGGAGTAAGCGATAGCGAAGCGCTGCTGCAAGCAGATCGCTATCAAGCAAACTAGAGAAATAAATTGTTCACCAGTTAGATTAGTATCCTCTAAATTATAGCCTCCTTTTTTAAAATCTCTAACCATTTCTTCAATATCAAATCTTTGTTTATAGGCAGAAATAGCCAATTCTAACGCATCAAGATTCATTAAGATAAACCATCCTTCTTTCGGTGCTACTCCGTTGATTTTACTTGTCCATTTACAAGCAATGTTAAAGCTTATAAAACCGTGAGTCTTTGTGACATTCACACCTTTAAGAAAAAATGATCAACCTGGTGCTAATTCCAGACTATTTAAGTCCAGAAAAATATATTTTTAAACCTCTACAAATTCGTTATTTTTTATTTAATCGCAATTCCCTGTTACATATTCAATAAAACTCAAAAAATGTGTACATCATGAGCATGGTAAATGCTATATTTCTTTTTTCTGATTATCCTGAACATAATTTCAGATATTACTCCTGTTGTTTGATAAAAAAGTCATTTTTTATTCTTCTTTCAAAAAATACTTGTATTTTGAATATATTTTGAATATATATAATTTCCCAAGTTAAAATGCAAGTATAAATGACAAGCATCAAAAGTTGATCATGCTAACTGAAGATAATTTACAAAGTCTGCAAGAGGTTGTGGCAATTTGGAATGAGTGGAGGCGGAAATATCAAGGTGCAGAAGCTAACTCCTGTGGTGCCAAGCTGGTTAACGCTAACCTAAGTTACGCAAACCTAAATGGGGCTGACTTACATCGCGCTAACTTGAGAGGAGCTAACTTAAAAGGGGCGAATCTGAGCGGGGCGAATCTGAGCGGGGCGAATCTGAGCGGGGCGAATCTGAGCGGGGCGAATCTGA
>NZ_JAQMUH010000050.1:0-9048 GCF_028331025.1 Anabaenopsis arnoldii
AAGCGTTGGCTTGCTGCTTATCGTTATTACTTCAATCAATGTATCAGTTATCTTCACAATAATTATGATACTCAAGTCAGACTAATTATTGATCAGAAAACTAGCACAGAAAAAGAAGTGAAGATATCTGCTGAGGAGTTAGATAAAATAGCTCAAAAAATAGATGTACCAGAATGGGTGAAAACATTACCAGGGCATCAACGTCAAGAAACGTGTTTTGAGGCATTTGATGCCTTTAAACAAGCTCGCAGTCAAGGCGGTAGTGCGAAATTTAAAAGCTGTAAAGCCACAAGCCAAACTATCCAATTCAAGGTTGGTAATTTCAAAAATGGTACTTGGTATCCGCGAACCTGTGGTAACTGCGGTCATGTTCACCATAAATTAGGTGGAAACAAAATTTTTAAATGCCCACATTGCGGAATTCAGGTCTATCGTGATGTGAATGGCGCACGCAATATTTTATTGCGTGCTTTGCAAGCAACTAACTGCCTTTAACGTGACGCATGATTCTATCGTGCTTTCTGAGGAGTCAGAATTGACGGATGCCGTAGTTAATCTAGTTTAATCGCTTTGATTAGCTTAAAAGTTGCACTCAGAATTTATTCTGTTGGATTTCTAAAGGTTTGCAGTTACCCCCACACGCACGGTAAACCCTGGACTATAAATACGGTTGACTTTTTCGTATTGCTCACCCAGGAGGTTTTCTAAATATATGGTCATGGCTGTATTATTGGTGAGGGGAATTTTGCTACTCAGGTCTAAGTTGAGGAAGGATGGGCTAAAGTCTGTAGGTGTTTGTCCCGCTTGAGTATTAGTAAATAAGGCTCGCCGCATTCCACTATTATAGGTAAGATACAAATTCCCTTCCCAGCCGGAATTGCGGTAGCTAATACCACTTTGGGCGACGGAATAAGGTATCAGACCTAATTGTAAACCTGCTTGTGTTCCGGTTTTGATTTCGGCATCTGTATAGGTATAGTTAACAAAACTCGACCACCGGGGAGAAATTTGTAATCTCAAGGCGGCTTCTAGTCCGTTGGTGTCTACTAACCCTACATTCTCCCATTTGCCGGCGACAATTGCTAACCGATTGTCTAAACTACTGCCAAAATAGGTAAATTGTCCTACTAAGTTATCTGTGAGTCTCACATCTGTTCCCATGGTCCAAGATGAGCCGGTTTCTGGTTTTAAGTCAGCGTTGGACTCCCACCCATGGACTGTATCATATAGATATAGTTGATCTAATCCTGGGTTGCGCTGTCCCCCGGCCCAACTCCCTCGCAGGGTGACTGCGGGTGTGAGGCTATAACGTAAGCCACCACTAGGGTTTAAGTAACTGCCAAATTCTCCATCAAAGCTCTGTCTTAGTCCTAAGTCTACCTGAAAATCTTCACTAACATTGAGGGTATTTACGGCAAATAAGGCTGTATTTAAGACGCTTCTATTTTCAACTTCGTTGAATCTCACTCTGTCAGGTCTGGTACTGAAGGTTTCACCGTTTAATTGAGAGTTTCGTAAGTCTAATCCCCAGCGCAGTTTGTTATTGGCTGTTAATTGCCAATCATGATCTACTCTGGCGGTAATTTTTTGGCTATCTAACACCCCCAGGCGGTTATATACTGTGCCGGTAAAGAATGTGGGGCCATAGGTGCTAAAATAATCTTGATTATATCCTATGGTGGTGGTTAAGTTGGAGCTTTCGCCTTTACCTAGGCGGGTTTGCCAAGATAAGCCTACATTTAAACCGTCATGGTCTAATCTATCTCTTTGCAGCAGGGGGGGAAACCCAAAGTAAACTAAGCCTCGGCGACTGCTAAGTTTTTTAATGTCTAAATTTAAGGAGTTTTGAGGATCTAAGTCTAAAGCAATGCTACCAAAGTAGGTACTGGTGGCTGTGTCTGCATTGGAGAGTAACCCTTGAGCGTCACGGTTAGCAGCACCTTCGGGGACTGAGTAACGGTTGTCGATGAAAAATCTTTCAAAGCTGAAGTTATATCTCACATCATCTACCCCAGCGCTGTAGGTGACCTGTTGATTATTCAGGTTTAATGAGCCAAATTGTACACTACTATTTAGTTTGGGGGTATCATAGCCTTCTTTGGTAATAATATTCACTACTCCCCCAAAGGCTGAGGAACCATATAAAGCTGAGGTGACACCGCTGGATAGTTCTACCCGCTCGATCGCTTCTACGGGAATACTATTTAGGTCTGTTCCACCATGATAGGTGCTAATATCATTATTAATTGGTCTGCCATTGATGAGAAATACAGACTGGTTAATTGATGCTCCTCGGTAGTATGTCCCTGTGTGAATATCAGCACCATGACCAACGTCATTGATGGCAAAACCAGGCATTCTTTTTAAAACATCGGCGACGCTGCTCGCATTTTGTCTTTTAATTTCTTCCTGGTCTATGACATACACCGGTGTGGAACCGGAAAAATTATCTGGTTGTCCTAATACTTCTAGCAGAATATCTACATCTTCGTTATTTTCGTCTGTGGTAGCTTCTTCTGGCTCGGTTTCTAAGGTAAATTCAATGGGTAGGGACTGTTGAGTTAATAATTCACCAGGGGTAACTGGTAACTCAAGATTTAAATAATAATTTTTATCAAGAACTAACTCTGTTTGTTGACTTGGGTTAGCAACACTAGGTAAGCTGATACATAAGCTCTGGACTACAACAGATAACACCACACAATATCTATATCTATTCACTTGGTTTTGGGAACATTTCATCAAAATACTATGTGGTATTGTCGTTGCTGTAGTTAAATCATGTCAAAAGACAGTCTGTCATAGTTTAAAACTTAGGTGTACTAAATTAGGGTTTCTGGGTGGCGATCGCTAGTTTTACTCCTTTTACCCGCCGCACCTGATCCATAATTGCAATTACTTGACCATGTTCTACCTTTTGATCAGCATTAATAATTACCATAGGTTCTGATTTCCCCTCTACCAAAGTACCGATCCGTTCCCCCAGGGAATTGAGGGGAACTGGTTGACGGTCTAAGCTCACCACCCCTTGACTATCAATGCTGATGGTAATGGTCAAGGGGGCTGATTGTTGATTAGCTGTGGCTGCCTGTGGTAAGTTGACTGGTAGGCTTTGTGATCTAGTTAAAAACAGAGTTGACATAATAAAGAATGTCAAAATAGCAAAGATGACATCAATCATAGGGACGATGTTAATCTGTGCGGGTAAATCGGGTTCATCTTGTAGGCGCATAGTCTTTTTCTCCTGGTTGATGGCGACGGCGATACAGCAGTTCTAGTTGTCCGCCATATTCCTGGAATAGGGCTATTTGACGCTGATAAAGTCCGCGGAAGGTGTTGGCGAAAAACAGGGTAAAGATGGCAACTATTAACCCTGTAGCGGTAGATACCAAGGCTTCACTAATACCGGAGGTAACCCCTATGGTTTGTGTACCCCCCACATTACCAATATTCAAGGAAGCAAAGGAAGTAATTAAACCCAAGACAGTACCCAGGAGTCCTAGGAGGGGGGCGAGGTTGATAATGGTGTCAAAAATGTTCTGAAAGCGTTTAAGTCCAGGTATTTCTGCTTGGGCTTCACTTTCCAAGGCCAAGCGAAATTCTTCTGGGGTGGCTTCCTCTAATTCTAAAGCTGCTAGGAAAATCCGGGATAGGGGTAAATTGGCATTGTTTCTGAGTATACCTATGGCAGTAACTAGGTTATCTCTGCGATAGAGTTGTAATACTTCTTGAATGATCCGGTTTTGTCTTCGGTTGATTTGCAGCCAAAACTTAATCCGTTCAATAATTAGCGCCACCGCTAATACAGAAAAGCCCAATAGTGGCCACATGACGATACCACCGGCGCTAAACAGATTATTGATTGCCATGGAACTCATTGTTAAACAACAAACACATAAACTAGAAGTATCCTGATATAATTGCAAGTTATTGTCAAGATAATTAGTAAACCTAAGATAGAATGATAATTATTATCACTAGGTTCTATCTATTTATTAATGGTCAATCCTCCATCACCTCCTAAAATTGACTTAGCTGTTATTGGTGCTGGTCTTCATGCTTTAACATTGGTAACCCATCTACTGCAAAAACGCCAAACTATGGGCGATCGCTTTTTGGTATTTGACCCATGGCGACAACAGTTCGCCGTTTTAGATATACCATACCTGGGATAGCGAAGCGCTGCTGCGAGCAGATCGCCGGCGGTACATCAACCTTTCGCCTTGGGGAATTGTGCCGAGTCCCGCTCCCATGCGCTATTCCTTCATGGCGGGGGATTTTGGTTACTGGCGGTGCTAAAATTCAGATACCTAATATTGACTTGCGTCGGACTGTCTATTATGCTATTCTTAAAGTAGATAAATATTGATAAGTTTATCAAGCCAAAAAAATAAAGGCTAATTGGTTAATGTAATCGCATCATGGCAGTGGTTACGATTGTGACTACTAAAAGATCCAAACCTGCCATCTCCTTTAACCAGAGAGCCGAAATATTTACGAGTTTTCCATTCAATTGATATATCCCGGACTTCTTGGCGAAGTCCGGGGTTTTTTTTGTCCAATTGAGCAACCTGTAACGATAGGGGTGTAGTGCTGCTACTTGATATATAATAAGGTGATATCAAGATCAAGTATTGAATTGAGACTATTGCCGACGCGAAAACCAAGCAATGATGGTGGTAGTATTTTTCAGAAACTTAATTGGAACACAATCGCGTCTGGCTAAGGCGTGAAAGTCTACACCAGGGATAACTGCTCCCATGCTCCCGTTGAAGTAAAAAGTAAAGTCTAGTTTTATCTAGGTTTTATATAGCAGGAAATCTTGGGGGAAAAATTAAGTAAGTCCCCCCTAAACCTTCTACAATGGTGCGTGTATTAGCAACCATTAATTTTTGATAATTATCGGCTTCGCCACCTGGTTCACCCAGTCCATAAGTATATAATTGCCTTTGAGATACTCTGACATTAGCCGGGGTAGGTACAGATGCGATAAACTGCTGGTTAATAGTGGTATCGGGAAAAATTGTTGGTACTTGGGCCTGTTGAATGGTTGTCACCCAAGTTTTTACTTGTGCATCGGTGGGATTTACTATACTACTAATATTCTCTAAACCCTTTACCAAAGGGATTTTATAGGCTGTAGTGTAATAATTCATCACATTACTAGTAGCGAGTAACTTCCGCTTGTCTTTGGGGATAGTATCTATCCTGGACTTAATCCAAGTATCGAGTTGAGTAAGTTCATTTTGAATTAATCTGGCGTTATCACTGTAAAATGTGGTATAATCTGGGTTAATAATTTTAAGATTGTGGCTAATTATCTCCACCATTCTGATAGTATTCTTAACATCGTGCCAAACATGAGGATTAGCTAATCTCTCGCCAGATGCGAGAAATTGCTGGGGTTGGGGAACTGCTAGTTCATTTACAGCTACTTTGGGGGTAGAAGTTTTACCTTCTGCAAGTGTTTTGAGCAGTTCTGATTTAAAGTTGTAACCGGTGTGGAAAACTAAGTCAGCTTGGGCGATCGCTTCCCGGTGTCCCGATCTGGGTTGATAGAAATAAGAGTCGTTATCAGGGGAACCCAAGCAGGTGAGGTTAATTGTATTTTGCGCCACCTGTCTAGTTAAATCACAAAGTATGGTGGTAGTAGCGACAACCCGGGGAAGATTTTCTTGTATTTTAGTGCTTGGCTGAGTAAATGAGGTGGTTACTCTTTGATTTGCGCATCCCAGAAAGCCGATTGTTAAAACTACTAAGATACCAGGTAATAAATTATTTGATAAATGATTTGATAGTAGTTTTTTAACCATCATCGATTCCCCAGTGGATGTGTAAAAACTATAAAAAGCGGACTAATAGCCCACCCCATAACATTGATAACATGAATTAGTAATTTAAATGTGCTCAAAAATCCACAGATGGTAACTTTCCTTGGAGTATTTCCAATTTAGACTGAACACAAGTGGCGCAGTTACAACCGAGTTGATCCATAATGGGATTAGATGTTTTACTGACATGAAGGGTTGAGAATCCCCCCCATGGCTGAGACTGTACGGAGGTCATCTGTGTAGTAAATGCAGGTGCTGGGTTGCCTAGCAGGAGTATAGATGCTAGAAATACCGGAGATGCTAGTAAAATCATTTTGGCTATATTCATGATTGATACCCAAATAATATTGCTCATCCAGAATAACCAATAAATTATCTAGCTTCAACCTGAATGATTATAAAGGGAACAGGGAACGGGGAACAGGGAACGGGGAACACATATTAGAGGATGTTTTAAAAGTTCTGATTAATGTATCAGATATTGTTTGACCCCACCTTCCTCTTTAACTACCTTTAACTAGCGCCGAATCCCTGACCCCGTGACACCTTAGACCAAACCAGTAACTCCCCTTGATCTCCACCTGCTGCTAAAAACTTACCCTGGGGATGCCAAGCTAGAGTAGAAAACCCTCGAGCAACACCGGTGAGTACTTGGGTAACTTGTTTGGCTTTTTTCCACAAACACAACCAACCATCACTAGCAGCGGAAGCTAGGAGGAAACTTTGAGGCGCAAAGGCGATCGCGGTGATCATATCCACATGATTAGTTAAAATCCGTGCTTCCCAGCCCAAATTTTCATCCTCTAGCTTTTCCCAAACTACGATACCCTCTACACTAGAAGATGCCAAAATTGGCGCACCCAGTTTGTTAGTGACTTGTGACCATGCTAGATGTCTAATTTTACCAGGAAATCCCCGCATAATCCAGGGGTCGGGATTACCCCACTCTAAAACAGTGATACTGCGATCCATATTCCCAGAGGCTAGGAATTTACCATCGGGTGACCAAGCCATGGCTATACTGACAGTGGATATATCTAAAATATATGGTTCCTGCTCCCAGTTTTGGCTATCCCAAATCTTTACACCTTTATACCCAGAAATTGCTAGGTATTCCCCATCACTACGCCAATCAATGGCCAATACTGAGGAGTTATCAAAATTCAGGGTAACAACTACCTCCCTATTGTCCGCATCCCAGACTTGGACACAACGCCCTAAACTAAAGGCTAGTTGATTACCGGAGGGACTCCACCCCAGCTTATCTACCCATGCGGGGGCATTTTCTAAGGTAGTAATTAATTCCGTACCTTGCCAAATTTTTACCTGTCCATTTTGTCCCCCCACAGCTAAAAACTGACCATCTGGAGAAAAAGCTACACAGTCTATTGATGTACTTCCCCCCGTTTGTAAGGTGGTGAGCTGGTTATCATTCACTAGGACAACTTCACCAGCTGCGGAGGTAGCAACTAGGACTTTACCATGGGGAGACCAGGCGATCGCAGTCACATAGTCGGAAAGAGTCGCGGAATAGTGTTCTTCAAATTCCTTAGATTTACTAGCTGTAGGGTTCATAACTCAAAGGGGAATGGGGAAATGGGGAATAAGAAATCATCCTACTCCCTTGTAGCTTAGTCTGTACCTAGTTTAAACAAAACAAGCCAGAAAATCCTGCTTAAGTTTGGCTCCATCAAGATTACGACCAATGAAAACCAACTCATTTTTGCGAGTTTCATCTGGTTTCCAAGGGCGATCGGGTCTACCATCTAAGATCATATGCACACCTTGGAACACATAGCGATTATCTTCCCCTGCAATATTTAAAATCCCTTTCATGCGGAAAATATCCTGTCCTTGGGTACGCAATAACTCAGACAACCAAGCGTTTAGTTTTTCTCCATCTAACTCTCCTGCTTCCACCAATGCTACAGAATAAACTTGGTCATCATGTTGGTGAGCATCTTCACCCAAGAAATCCGGGTCAATTTCCAACGCCCTCTCTAAATCAAAAGCCTTCACACCCAATAAAGCGTTCATCTCTAGTTGGGCGTTTTGGGTACGGTAGATTTTTGCCATTGCATTCATCCCCCGAATGCGCTGTTCTAATTCATCTAACTGTTCTGGGGTGACTAAATCAGTTTTATTTAGGAGAATCACATCAGCAAAAGCAATCTGTTCTTGGGCTTCGTCAGCATCCCAATGTTGCCAAATATGCTTCCCATCCACAACAGTTACCACTGCATCTAAAGACAGTAAGCTTTGCATATCTTCATCGACAAAAAATGTTTGAATTACCGGCGCTGGGTCAGCTAAACCGGTGGTTTCAATCACTAAATGGTCGAACTTATCGCGCCGCTTCATTAAGTTACCGATAATCCGAATTAAGTCCCCACGCACTGTACAGCAAATACAGCCATTATTCATCTCAAAAATTTCTTCATCTGCATCAATAATCAGTTGATTATCAATACCTACTTCCCCAAATTCATTGACAATTACAGCTACTTTTTTTCCGTGTTCGTAGGTGAGGATATGGTTGAGAAGAGTGGTTTTTCCCGAACCCAGATAACCTGTGAGTACAGTTACAGGTACGGTATTCGTGATTTCTTCAGTTAACATTGTCTAAATGCCTTTTTGTCATAGGTTAGATAATCATTACCACCCATGATAATTCTTTTTATATCTTTGTGGTGGATTCACTGTAAGAGGATGTTTAAAGTTTATATGATGATACTTTAACTATGGTTTTTTTACTAACCCATCAGTCCTAGGACATATATAGATGTTAATCCTGATGCAGTCTACAATACTTTTGGTGTTGATCAGGAAAGTTGAGAAAATCAGTTATCTCACAGTCAGCAATTTTATGGGTGTAGTAAGAAGTCTTGTGTGGCGGTGAAAACAATGTCTGGGTGTTCTTCATGTAATCCCAGAGAACCGGGAATAACTACGCTTCTTACTCCTGGTAGTGCTGCTACGGCGTTCATTTCTTGTCGGGACTTGGGGGGACTAGATTCACCAATTACCACCATCAGGGGTATGGACAAGTTGCGTACAAGTGTGAGTTGACATACTCACCGACCTTGAAGGTCGGTGATTCTTGACAGTTCACAGTAACTCGCTGCCGAAACAGTCTTACAGTCACTCCCTGTCCATTTTAGGTCGTGCCGATGCCCCATGCCGACCATTTCTATGTTCTTAGCAGCATTCTCATCTC
>NZ_JAQMUH010000051.1:0-16709 GCF_028331025.1 Anabaenopsis arnoldii
AAATCAAGCATAATTTGCTGTCTAATTATTTAATACAGCAACTCAAACGCCCAAGTATTCCTATGTGCTTGGTTTAATTGAAATTGTCCCGTGGCGCGGCTCCCTCCGCTCCCTATTTGTGCCAGTTGCGTAAGTCCTGACAATAAGCAATCTTCTGGACTGCTGAGAAAGCCTACTTGCATCAATAAAGAAGGAATGATAATCTGGCGGCAAAATGGCAAACTCCCCAAGCAGCTGTCTGTATCTGGCTTAACTCCCCAATTTGCTAACCGCGTGACACGCCCTAAAAGCTTGAGTAATAATAATTCCCCATGACTTTGACGCTCTTGGTTATCAGCAATGTAGTGGACACCCGCACCCTGGAGAGTGGGACTTATAGCAGCTTGAGCATGAATTTCTAGGGCGACATCACCCGGACAGCTCCGGGAATTAATCCAAGCAATACTCTCAGTGGCGCTCAGGTCATCGGGAACCGCTAAAACGTTACAACTTTGCGCGCGTAATTCTGTGACTATTAAATCCCGCAGCAAAATCATTTCTCTGGTTTCGTTTATATTACCTGCTATGGAGCCTGTATATAAACCTTTTGCTGCTTTACCTCCAGCAGCGGAAATAAAAATACGTCCCATTCTTTAGTTACTGTGTGTTATCAAAATTCAGTGCAAAGAATTTTACACATGATTGTTGGCTTTGGAGTAACAATATAATACCTATTAGTGACTACAAAATAATGAACTAAAATGCAAATTCCCCGTTTGCACCCAGATACAATTGAGGAAATTAAACAGCGTGCTGACATTGTTGATATTGTTTCACAGTACGTGGTTTTACGCAAGCGTGGTAAGGATTTTGTGGGCTTGTGTCCCTTCCACGATGAAAAAACCCCCAGTTTCACAGTCAGTCAAACTAAGCAAATGTATTATTGTTTCGGCTGTCAAGCCGGGGGAAATTCTATCAAGTTTTTAATGGACTTGGGCAAACAGTCTTTTGCGGAAGTAGTGTTAGATTTAGCACGACGTTATCAAGTACCTATCCAAACTCTCGCCCCAGAACAACGTCAAGAATTACAACGTCACATTTCTTTACGAGAAAAGTTGTATGAGGTTCTTGCTTCTGCGGCACAGTTTTATCAACACGCTCTCCGACAGAGCCTGGGAGAAAAAGCATATCAATATTTACTACGCGATCGCCAACTCCAAGAGGAAACAATTCAGCGGTTTGGTTTAGGTTATGCACCATCAGGGTGGGAAACTTTACATCGCTATCTAGTGGAAGATAAACACTACCCAGTACAATTATTAGAGAAAGCAGGATTAATTAAGCCGCGTCAGGGAGGAGGCGGTTATTATGATGTGTTCCGCGATCGCTTGATGATTCCTATCCGCGATGTTCAAGGGCGGATAATTGCTTTTGGTGCTAGAACCCTATCTGATGAGCAGCCAAAGTATTTAAATTCGCCAGACACCGAGCTTTTTAATAAGGGTAAAACTTTGTTCGCCCTTGATCAAGCTAAAACTGGAATTTCCCAATCTGATCAAGCTGTGGTAGTGGAAGGATATTTTGATGCGATCGCTCTCCATGCTGCTGGTATTACTAATGTTGTGGCTTCCCTGGGTACAGCCTTAAGTATAGAACAAGTGCGGTCAATCTTACGCTATACCGAATCTAAAGAATTAATACTCAACTTTGATGCTGACAAAGCCGGTAATATCGCTGCTGAACGCGCCATTGGGGAAATAGCCGCACTAGCATATAAAGGTGAAGTACAGCTGAAGATTCTCAATATTCCCGATGGTAAAGATGCTGACGAATACTTATATACTCATACACCAGAAGAGTATATAAAACTGCTAGCAACCGCCCCACTATGGCTGGATTGGCAGATTCAGCAAATTATTCACAATCGAGACTTAAAACAAGCTGCCGACTTTCAGCAGGTTAGCCAGCAAATAGTTAAATTACTTAAAGATATAGATAATAATGATACAAGAAATTATTACATCTCTCACTGTGCGGAAATCCTCAGCTTAGGTGACACCAGACTCATACCCCTACGGGTGGAAAATCTCTTAACTCAAATTGCGCCCACTAGAGTTATAACAAATAAACCTTTACCCCCTCAGAAAAAATGGTATAGTCCCAAACCTACCCCCTCTCCTATTTCAGGGGATAAAAGTCTTTTAGAATTAGCAGAGTCTTTACTATTAAGAATTTATCTGCACTGTCCCGAGCAGCGCCAAGCTATTTTGCAGACTTTAGAAGCAAGGAATTTAGAATTTAGCCTTTCCCACCATCGATTATTATGGCAAAAAATTTTGGAATTAACCGGAGATGAACTAGATTTAATATCAAGGTTACAAAATAAATATTTAGAATTATCAGAACCAATTGAGGTAATTTCCCATTTATTTCATCTGACTGAAAAAACTCAGAAAGACATCCTCCGGACACCCCAAGTAGTCCAAGCAGCCATGGCTGTGATGGAGAGAGTATTTACAGAGAAACGCTATCGTTACTTCTTAGAACTGTGGGAAAAAACCGGCTCAGAATCAGATTACCAATCTTTCTACACCGAAAAAATCCGACTACAGGAATTAGAGTGTCAACGCCAGTTTTCCATTACAGATTTACTTTAATTTCATCCTGAAAATTGCCTATGGGTCACCATACTGAATAAATTTTACCCATGGCAATAAAAAACCACAGATGAACAAAGTTCATCTGTGATTCAACTTAGCAAAAGCCTAAGCTAGTCCTACCAACTTGGCGCTTAAATCCCACAGACGTTCAGCCTTGTCATCATCACTGGCTTCATTAGAAACCTCTTGTAGAAATGATTTACGGTTTTTCTTTTGTCGATTTCCCCAGCTCCAATAAGCACCAGACTGATTATATGCAGGTTCGCTCACCACTTCTGCCACGCGATCGCCAGCCTCCTCCTCGGATACAAAGCCCCCAGTAATGTACTTTTGGAAAACTGGGAAAATCTTCTGAAACAAAGGATAATGATTTCTAAACAGAGCAGTCGTCGCCACACAACCGGGATAGAGCGAGCTAAAAGTGATCCCGTGTGACTCATGATAACGCCGATGTAGCTCCCTCATAGTCAACACATTACACACCTTGCTATCCTTGTAAGCCTTCACCGGTTCAAACTTCTTACCGTCAATCATCGTGACTGGATCTTTAAACCCTTGGGCAAAACCCTTCAAGTCGCCCAAATCTGGACGCGGTGGAATTTTTCCTCCCAACTCCTTGGGGTTATGGGTAACAGTTCCCAAAATCACCAACCTCGGCTCCGTAGATGGGGAATTTTTCAAGTCTTCCAAAAGCAAATTACACAAAAGGAAATGACCCAGGTGATTTGTGGCCACAGTCAGTTCAAATCCCTCTGGACTGCGCAATGGCTCCTTGATTAAAGGCATATAAATTGCCCCATTGCAAACCAAAGCATCCAAAGACCTACCACTGGCGCGAAAGTCCTTGACAAATTCCCGAACACTATCTAAAGAGGCTAAGTCAATATGCATGACTGTGTAGCTGTCCTGCTCCATTCCCAAAGACTTAGCAGCATTTTCCGCCTTGGATAAATCCCGACAGGCCATCACTACATACCATCCCCTTTGGGAAAGCGCTCTCGCGGCTTGCAAACCCACCCCAGAGGAAGCGCCAGTAATCACGACTGTTGACTTCTGATGTTGTGCCATTTTAATTAAAACTGCATGAATTGTCTGGTGACATTTTTATAATTTCTAATTTTCTCATATCACAGAACCACCAAGTTTTAACTTTTGAAAAGCGAATTACTGACAAAACAATGTCTCCCGTGTATCTCTTCCTGTTACGGGATTAGTACCTTTGGCAAGTTGGCACAATTTTTTCTCCTCATCCGGACGCAGCAGAACATCAGTAAAATCAGCACCATCAATAATCGCACCATCAAACCTAGCGTTAGAAGCAAACGCACCTTCTAAAATCGCATTGGTCAAATTAGCTTTAATCAGTCGAGCTGAATCTAAAGTAGCGAAGGACAGATCAGCACTCTCCAAATTTGCCGATTCTAAATTCGCCGCAAAAAAGCTGACACCACGCAAATTAGTATGGCTAAAGTTACTCTGGCGCAGATTAGCTTTAGTAAAACTAGAGTCTGTTAAATCACGTCCGGAAAAGTCAGACTCTATTAAAATCTCTTTGTTATATTCTAGGGCTAAAGCTGTTGGCGTATACCCTACAATTATTATCATGCCCACCACGACCCCAAGCAATACACCGAGTATGCTGGCCCAATTTTCCTTACTTAATCTATTATTCATCATATTTTTAACCAATGGCTAAACCTCCTTTCTCTCATTATCCCGATATTGGTGAATTAGGAGAAGACCTAGTAGCACAATGGTTACAGTCTAGGGGCTGGACTATTTTGCATCGTCGTTTTTGCAGCCGTTGGGGGGAAATCGACATTATTGCCCAGTTTCAGGAGCAACAGCTAGGTAGTGAAGGTGGTCTGTTTGTTGACCAATTACCCCAACTAGCATTTGTCGAAGTCAAAACCCGTAGTCCCAGAAGTTGGGATGCAGGGGGTAAAAGTGCCATCACGCCACAAAAGCAAGCTAAAATTTGGCGCACGGCCAAAATATTTTTAGCTGAGTATCCTCACAAGGCTGACTGCCCATGTCGCTTTGATGTTGCCATTGTCCACCGTCAGCAAATCTCAAAACAGCGGACTGGAATGACATTGACCTCAGAACCTTTAGCTAGTTTATCCGCAGATGGATACCAATTTTATTTGCAAGAATATCTCCGAGCAGCTTTTGATTGTTTTGCTGATGGCTGATGGTCTGGAATTAACAATCACGCTAGTGTTTCCGGACAGTAACCCAATCCTCGCACAAATTGTTGTCGGAAGGCTTCAATTTCTTCTTTCTCAGGGTTACCATGAGAAACTATGGCCACTTGGTAGCGGCGCATTACCTCTACGGGACATTGTCCCCCTTGTAAACTCCAAAGTGCCATCTGCACCCGCATTGGTGGTGTATACCTAATTCCTAATTCATTGAGAAAAGCTCGAAAGTCCCCATCCTCCTGGGGCGAAACTTCCTCTCTTAATTTTATTCTCACCACCCACCCATCAATTTGATGAATTACGGTGACGAAAGAAACTGGCATCTGAGGTCTGGTGTGGAGATGTTGTACAATTCTCAGGGTTATACTGGCATTTGCCAGGTAATATAAATATTCCATAGTTGCTGCTTGGGATTACCGCCCATCCTACATTTCCATCTTCCTCAATAGATCGCCCTTGCGAATAGGGTAAAAGCACCCGTTTTTATATGGGGAGGTCTACCCAATTTTCATCCTATTTCATGGTTTTGTATGTTCCCAATTCACATGAAAGTTACATAATATTAGGCTATGAAGGTAAACTCTAGTACGTTTTGCCGCGATTAAATGCCTATTCGGACGGAATATACGGATGTACTAGCAGTACCAGCTAAATCCAATTTTAAGTAAACTTACATAGAAGGTTTCCGCATGCAATCCATGTTTTATATCTTAACATTTAATGACTAAAAATTAATGTTTTTTAATATCTAGAGACGCACAATTGTGCGTCTCTATAACTTAATCTGTTTTAAATGAAATTTTGCAGATGTTGCACTAGTTGTTCTGCTTGCATCACTCCCTCAATTCTCTCCACTGGCTGACCTTGCTTAAATAGTACCAATGTTGGTAAGGCAGTAATTTGGTACTGATTTGCTAGCACTGTATACTTTTCAGTATCAATTTTTACGACACGCAACCGATTTTGTAATTGAGCATTAACTTTCTCTAAAATTGGCACCATCATCTGACAGGGGCCACACCAATCAGCATAAAAATCCACTAATACTGGTACATCAGAACCAGATAACATCTCTTCAAAACTGTTGAATTGTTTTTTTGTCGCCATGTGACACACACCAAATCTTTATTGATTGCTTTTAATGGTAATGTGTACCTTAAAGAATCGGCATATCATCATTTTGTTTTTATTGTTGCTCAATTTCCCCATCTTCCCAAAGGTATAGATATCCGGATCAGCAAGCAATTAAATCTAAAATCCTGCAATTATAAGCACAAATCACCATAAGATTATTAGCGCGGTTATTTGAAAAGCAAAAGGAATAATTTATGGAAACCTTGCAGGGAAAAGTTGCAATTGTCACAGGGGCTTCACGGGGGATTGGACGAGCGATCGCTTTAGAACTAGCTAAACAAGGAGCGAGTATAGTAGTTAATTATGCTAGTTCTAGCGGTGCTGCCGACACTGTAGCCGCAGAAATTAATGCCGCCGGAGGTCAGGCTATTGCCCTAAAAGCTGATGTATCCAAGGTTGAACAAGTGGAGGCATTATTTAACGCCACCATAGAAAAGTTTCAGCGCCTTGATATTATTGTCAATAATGCCGGTATTACTCGCGACACATTACTTTTACGCATGAAGCCAGAAGATTGGCAAGCAGTAATTGACCTCAACCTGACAGGTGTGTTCTTATGCACACGCGCCGCCAGTAAAATCATGCTCAAACAACGTTCTGGACGCATTATTAATATTGCCTCCGTAGCTGGACAAATGGGTAACCCAGGTCAAGCCAACTATAGCGCCGCCAAAGCAGGGGTCATCGGCTTTACTAAAACAGTCGCCAAAGAACTCGCTTCTCGCGGGATCACAGTTAATGCCGTTGCTCCTGGTTTTATTGCCACAGACATGACCAGTAAACTTAGCAACACCGAAGATATTTTGAAATATATCCCTCTGGGTCGCTACGGTCAACCAGAAGAAATAGCTGGTATGGTGCGGTTCCTCGCTGCTGATCCTGCTGCTGCTTACATTACTGGACAAGTCTTTAACGTTGATGGCGGCATGGTAATGTAATCATGAGTGACTCCAGGTTCTTTGCCAGATGGTAAAGCTCAAGAGCATGACAATACTAATGGCAGTGGTCAATATCACCACCACAGTCATGCCTTGTATTCTCATGGCTAGCAAGTTAAAAACTAAAGTGATACTCCACAGAGTCAAGGCAGCATGGCCTTGGGAAAATCCCCAGGCGAGTAAGCGGTGGTGTATGTGGTCTTTACCGGGGGTACTCAGAGGGTTTTTTCCTGCCAATAACCTGCGGATAAACACTTGTGTAGTATCCAATACTGGCAATATGAGAAATAAAATCGTCGGTCCGAGGGCAAAAATTGTATTTTGTTGCAGGTTACCTAAAATACTAGTTGCAGCTAGGACATAACCAAAAAAGTATGCACCAGCATCACCCATGATAATCCTTGAGGGGTGGAAGTTATGGCGCAAAAAGCCCAAAGCTCCACCCCCTAAAGCTGCCAGCACTAAAATAGCAGCCGCCCGATTGGGAAATTGGGCAGCAACCCCTAACAAACTCATGGCAGTGATAAAACTCACTCCCCCAGCCAATCCATCCATACCGTCCATCAAATTGATGGCGTTAGTGATACCTACTACCCAAAGTACCGTTATCGCCATGGAAAATAGCGAGTCTAGGGGCGTGTTCAATCCAACATCAATCCTGATGCCGTTGGCATACAGCAACAATGCCGTGACAATCTGTGCCCACAGGCGCACAGAGGGCGGCAAACCGAACTGATCATCAATAAAACCAACAAGCACTAGGATGGAACCTCCTAGTAAAATGGTTAGGACTTGAGCCAAGACGCTTTGCAGGGCAATAGGTCGTAACAGGCTAGCTAGTACCATAGCGGCAATCACTCCCGCATAAATAGCTAAACCACCCGCATTGGGTAAAGGCTGCTGGTTGAGTCGTCGTGCATTTGGTTGGTCAGCCCAACCTACCCGCAAGGCAAATTTGCGTATTGTGGGAATCAAACGCCAGGTTACCAACCAAGCCAAAAGAAACGTAAATACTACTGCCAACCAGCCGGAACCGCTAGGGTCGGCAATGCCGAGGGACTTAAGAAAGTTGTCTAGATTCATCCCCCAATTCAAGCATTACTGCCATTGTCCTATATGAGTATCAACTGTAATATTACTCAATTTTGGGAATTTGCATTTATAATCTGAACTGTTTGGTGATTAGCACTCTAGTCTAGTGAGTGCTAAATTGTCTAATGGAAGGACTAGAGAGATAAAACATGGCAAAAATTATTTCATTTGATGAAGAGTCACGGCGAGCGCTAGAGAAAGGTGTTAACGCCATAGCTGACGCGGTAAAAATCACCCTCGGACCTAGAGGTCGTAACGTCCTTTTAGAAAAAAAATTTGGCGCGCCCCAAATCGTTAATGATGGGATCACAGTTGCCAAAGAAGTTGAATTAGAAGATCCCTTAGAAAACACCGGTGCAAGACTGATTCAAGAAGTGGCATCCAAAACCAAGGATATCGCTGGTGATGGAACCACCACCGCCACAGTTTTAGCACAGGCGATGATTCGAGAAGGTTTAAAGAACGTCGCCGCTGGTACTAACCCCATGAGCTTGAAGCGGGGGATCGACAAAACTATTGAAGTGTTGGTACAAGAAATTGCCAAGTTGGCAAAACCAGTAGAAGGAAGTGCGATCGCCCAAGTGGCCACTGTTTCCTCCGGTAATGATGAACAAGTGGGCGCAATGATTGCCGAAGCCATGGAAAAGGTCACCAAAGACGGTGTGATCACTGTGGAAGAATCTAAATCCCTGACTACCGAACTGGAAGTAGTGGAAGGGATGCAAATTGACCGGGGTTATATTTCTCCCTACTTCATTACCAATAACGACAGACAAATCGTAGAATTTGAAAACGCCCGCATCCTGATTACCGACAAAAAAATCAGCAGCATCCAGGATTTAGTTCCTGTGTTGGAAAAAGTAGCCCGTCTGGGTCAACCCTTGCTGATTATTGCCGAAGACTTAGAAGGAGACGCTTTAGCAACTTTAGTAGTCAATAAAGCTCGCGGTGTCCTGGCTGTGGCTGCTATCAAAGCACCCGGATTTGGCGATCGCCGCAAAGCTTTGTTACAAGATATTGCGATTCTCACCGATGGACAGATGATTTCTGAAGAAATCGGTTTAAGTCTAGACACTGCTACTTTAGAAATGCTCGGAACAGCCCGCAAAATCACCATTGACAAAGAAAGCACCACAATTGTGGCCGGTGGTGAAACCAAACCAGAGGTACAAACCCGAGTTGCTCAAATTCGTAAGCAATTGGCAGAAACTGATTCTGACTACGATCGCGAAAAACTCCAAGAACGCATTGCCAAGCTAGCAGGCGGTGTCGCAGTCATTAAAGTGGGTGCGGCCACAGAAACCGAACTCAAAGACCGCAAACTACGCATTGAAGACGCGCTCAACGCCACTAAAGCTGCTGTAGAAGAAGGGATAGTGCCCGGTGGTGGTACAACCCTGATCAACTTGACTAAGAAAATAGACCCCATCAAAGCAACCCTTCACGAAGAAGAAAAAATTGCCGCGGATATTATCAAACGCGCATTAGAAGCTCCCTTACGTCAGATAGTAGATAATGCCGGCGAAGAGGGTTCTGTCATCGTCTCTCAAGTCAAGGAAAGCGATGGCAATATTGGTTACAATGCTGCTACTGGCAAATTTGAGGATTTGATTGCTGCCGGTATCATTGATCCTGCGAAAGTTGTCCGTTCAGCTTTGCAAAATGCTGCTTCTATTGCCGCTATGGTCTTGACTACTGAAGCCATTGTCGCCGAAAAACCAGAGAAGAAACCCGCCGGTCCTGCTCCTGACATGGGCGGCATGGGCGGCATGGGCGGCATGGGCGGCATGGGCGGTATGGGCGGTATGGGCGGTATGGGTATGTTCTAGTCTGTGTTGCTGAATGTAAATATTTTCTGGTGCAGTTTGCCTTGCTCAGGCAAACTGTTTTTTTTCATCTCCAAGTCTAAGTCTGGCGGGAGCGTTGGGCTGGCGCGACGCTGGTATACTGATCAAATGATTCCTATGGGTTAAAACGGTAAACAGTTAGGGAATGAATTATGAGGAGTGGCGACCAAAATTTAGTTATTTTGACCCTCTATATTATTGGCGTTGCTTACGTCTTTAATCGTATGGTGGAGTCTATTGATGATCAAGTAAAATTTGAATTTAAAAAAGCAGCGGTTGATCAACAACTCAAAGAACAAAATCTCCTCGACCAAGTGGGGATTTCTTTTAAATTCAAATCCTTATATGCCGTAGATGACGTCAAAGATTTATCCCTGAGTATTGAAAATAAATCCGATAATATTGCCATATATGTAGACTGGGACAATAGCTCTTTAGTGGTGGAACATAGCAAGCAATCACGTCGAGTCATTCGCAAATCACCTGATTTAACCCGTGACTTAGGTGTACCACAAAGTCCTAGCCTGATTGCTCCCCAGAAAACTCTTTCAGAAACGGTAACAGCAGAAGATGTTTTTGACCGTGATGCCGCCACAGGAACCTACTCTGCTACCAAACCCATAGTTAATATCACAGCACTAAGTAAAGGTGGTGGACCGCAAAAAAAGTTATATAACGATTTTATGAAGGAAAGAAAGGACTTGACATTTTCACTCCAGCTAGTGTTACGCATCTCTGAATTACGTGTGGGTCTAGCCCCGGGTGTGGATATCCCCCCCACTTGTATTATCAATTGTCCTTTCACTATTAGAAAAGTACCCTGGACTTATGCTTTGCCTTGGAAGAAAAAATAAGTAATCCAAACCAGGCACATTGTGCCATCCCGGATTACACTGGAGTTGGGGAGAGAGTAGGCGCAGGCGGTTGCAGATCAGTTACAGTGACTGGTTTGAGGAAAGTCCGGGCTCCCCAAAGACCAAACTTGCTGGATAACCCCCAGTGCGAGCGATCGCGAGGATAGTGCCACAGAAAGATACCGCCTTTTTTTTAAAGGTAAGGGTGCAAAGGTGCGGTAAGAGCGCACCAGCACAACCGAGAGGTTGTGGCTCGGTAAACCCCGGTTGGGAGCAAGGCGAAAGGAAACTAAGGTTGGTCTTTTACCAGTTTCCAATGATTAGAGCCGCTCGAGGCGTTTGGTAACAAGCGTCCCAGATAGATAACTGCCCTCAAAGGTGTTTTTTAACAGTCGGCGAGAACAGAACCCGGCTTATGTCCGACTCTCTCCCCTCTTTTTATTCCCCAGCCCCCCATCCCGTTTAATGACACTTGTTTATCCACGTCGTCAGCGACAGCTCGAAAGTTTAGTCAGAAAGTTAGGTTTACCACCAGGTTTACCCATTAAGTGGGAACTGTTGGATTTGGCTCTGACTCATCCTAGTGTTTCTGAATCCGCAAATTATCAACAATTGGAGTTTGTCGGTGATGCGGTGGTGCGACTGGCGGCCTCGGTAGTTTTGTGGGAAACATATCCTGATTGTCCAGTAGGGGATTTTGCTGCTATTCGTTCAGTTTTGGTGAGCGATCGCATCCTGGCTCAACTAGCAAGAGAATATGGTTTCCAGTTATATTTACTTGTGGTCGGTAGTGCTACCAGTGATAAAATTGGTCAAGAATCACGATTAGCAGATGCTTTTGAAGCTGTTCTAGGTGCCTTGTACCTGAGCACAAACAACCTGGAATTAATTCGCCCTTGGCTAGATTTTCACTGGCAAAAGTTAGCCACGGAAATTCGCCGCGACCCAGCCCGACTCAACTACAAAGCAGCTCTCCAAGAATGGACACAGGCAGAATTTAAAGTTTTACCTGAGTATCGAGTCAGGGAAGTTAATCAACCGAATCCACATCAAGATCGCTTCGCCGCAGAAGTTTGGCTTCATGACAATAAACTAGGTGAAGGTAAAGGACGCTCAATCAAAGCTGCGGAGCAAGCCGCAGCCAAAGTAGCTTTTTTAGCTATTTGTCCCCCAGAAAAACAGTGAATATAACGATAGCTCTGACTTCCTAATGGCGAGTCAGGTAACCCATAATGCCGTTATCTTGACCACCAGAAGTCTCAATCACGCCTTCTTTTGCAGCTGCACCAGTTAATAAAGCACTATCAATCATCGGCAAGGTAATCTTGACAGCCGTGCCTTTGTTTATACCCGCACTTTCCAGAGTAATACTACCTCCCATCGCTTCGACTAAATTCCGCGAAATAGCTAATCCTAGCCCCGTACCTTCAACTTTGCGTGTGGTTCCTCCATCTAACATCACAAAGGGGCGAAATAGTTTGTGCTGCTGGGTAGGTTCTATCCCTAGACCTGTATCTGTGATGCTGATTATTACCTGAGATTTGTTCTGACTAGATTTGGAAATGGCTGTAGCAATGGTAATGCTTCCTTGGTCGGTAAACTTAGTGGCATTACCAATGATATTAATGATCACCTGCTTTAACTTTACCGCATCTGCTGCGACAGGAATCAAATCAGTACCTAAATCGGTTTTTAACTGCAAACCTTTGTTTTGAATATTTACTGATTGTAAATTAATCACTTCCAGCAGTATTTGTCGCAGATCAATAGGTACTGTAACTACTGACAGCTTACCTGCTTCAATTTTAGAAATATCAAGCAGCTCATTAATAATACCTAACAAGTGAATAGCTGTTTCGTCGGCACGTTGCAGAAATTCTATTTCCTCTTCCCGGCTATCACACAAGCCATCAT
This sequence comes from Anabaenopsis arnoldii, assembly GCF_028331025.1. Taxonomy (NCBI): domain Bacteria; kingdom Bacillati; phylum Cyanobacteriota; class Cyanophyceae; order Nostocales; family Nodulariaceae; genus Anabaenopsis; species Anabaenopsis arnoldii. The sequence goes on from NZ_JAQMUH010000051.1 coordinate 12,623, forward strand.
GCACCACCCGCACACAATTAATAATCACATTAAGTGGATTTCTCAACTCATGGGAAGTAGTAGCCAAAAACTGACTTTTGATCTGGTTGGCACTTTTTGCCTCTTTCCAAGCATTTTCTAGTTCTTCGGCCCAGGCCTTGAGTCTCTCAACCATTTGGTCTATGGCTTGGGCTAGTTGGTTAAACTCCCGAATTTGGAAATTTCGCGGTACTGGTTGTGCGGCGTGGTGGCTATGAAGATGCAGAGCATAGTCTCGCAATTGTTCTACAGGAGTGGCTAAATAAGGCGCTAGATATAGGGATACTAACAAACTCGCACCAATCAAACCAACTGTTAAAACAATCAGGATGAGTTTAATTTCTTCTAAACCTAGGAGGGCATTATCTACAGTGGTTACAGCCAGAACTATCCATTTTTTCCCCGGTTGTGTTGTGATGGGATTAGCAATAGCCCTGTAACCCACGATGAATTCTGTACCCTCTTGAGAAGCTAAATTGACGGAGTTACTTTGTCCCGCTACGGCATTTTTGACAATTGCTTGCAGTTGGCCAGCATCTGGGTGTTCTTGAATATTACTACCAACTAACTCCGCTGATGGGTGTGCTAAAATTATCCCATTTTCAGAAATTACTACCGTAGAGCCTGTTAAGGAACCCGGTTGATTTGTGCTTTGTTTATATAGTGCTGATTTGATGCTCAATGTATATCGCACTTGCCCTGTGGGGTTGTTGACTGGGGTAGATAGTAGCAGTTGCAGTTGATTACCCCGATTTATTTGACCTGTGGTTCCTAATTTTGGCGGTAATATTTTTTGTATATTAATTTCTCCTGTTTGCTGAGGAATAGATGATTCCCACTCGGTAATTGGTTGCTCACCACAGCTACTGGCAATAATTTTACTTGTTTGTATATTGGTTAATTGTAAGCAGTCAATGTGACTTGGTAATTGTTTTGCTACTTCAGTGAGATATTTTTCTACTTGGGCTGAGGAACCGGACTGAATGACTCTTGTTTGACTCAGAATGAGTAAGTGAGTTTTGAGGCTAGCGATCGCATTAGCTATTTTTTCACTTTTGAAAACAGCACTCTCTGTAAGATTTTCGCCGGCGGTTTTTAATAGGCTAGATCTGGCTTTATTCAAAGCCACGATTTCCCCGAGCAATATCACCGGGACAAACAACAGCAAAATTCTTGTTACTAAAATACGTCGAAAGGATGATTGACGAGCCTTAGCCATCGAGTATCTCACTTCGCATCTGTAAACCACAAAATTAACGATGTGCAATTAGAACAGCTCAAAGAGATATTCTGCTAAGTTATAATTGTGTTTTTGTCAACTGCCAAAAGTTGCAAATATTGAACGTATAACCAGAAATTAGACATATCAAAACTCTTATGGGGTAAATGTGAATGTGACTGCTGTTGCATATAGATATAGATATATTATGAAATTGCTCAATAGTAGCCGTAGGCAAATATTGTTTAGCAAATCAATTCACTAACAAGTAAAATTTCCAAAATATCACACTCATCCCATAATGCAACATCGTCCTCATACTATAGTAGTTTTGGCCATGAGTGCAGATGGCAAGATAGCAGATTTTAGGCGATCGCCTGCTCGTTTTGGCTCAGGAGCTGATAAAGCACACCTGGAAAAACAAATCGCTGCTTCTGATGCCGTTTTATTAGGTGCTGGCACTATTCGCGCCTACGGTACAACACTTACCGTATCACAACCAATTCTGCTGCAACAACGAATGAAAGAGGGTAAACCCCCCCAGCCGGTTCATATAGTCCTTACACAATCTGCCGAACTTCATCCGGAAATTAGGTTTTTCCAACAGCCTATTGAACGCTGGTTACTCACCACAACCACGGGAGCAGATGCTTGGGCAAAAAGGCAACAGACAGCACCCACAAAGGAGTTAACAGCCTTACAGGGTTGTCCTGCTAAATTTGATGAAATTCTCATTTTTGATACACCCACGGGCAATGTAGACCTATCTGCTGCTTTGTTACACCTTAGATCCCTAGACATAAACCGGTTAGCAGTATTAGGGGGCGGGGAATTAGTAGCTGCTCTATTGCAATTAGATTTAATTGATGAACTGTGGTTAACAGTGTGTCCACTAATTTTAGGCGGTGCATCTGCGCCTACACCAGTAGAGGGTGAGGGATTTTTATCACAATTAGCCCCCAAGTTAGAACTTTTAGAAGTGCATCAAGTCCAGCAAGAGGTGTTTTTACACTATCGGCTACAACGTTAATCTATTGTAGCCATTCCCCATTCCCCATTCCCTATTCCCTTAATGGTTATTAACTGTATTCTAGGTAACCCACTAGTCCACTTTCAGTGGACTTGAGCTATTAGACAGGGAATTTATTCCCTGGCGAATGGAAGTAGACAACAATTTCCCCCTTACTCCTTACCTGTTCCCTGTTCCCTTTTTTATTTCCCCAAAGTTTTATTTAAAAAAATTTACTTAATTTTGACATCACAGCGGATCTTTGACAAGTGTCATAGGTTATACTACTGGCTAATAATTCTCTCGGCAGTTTCACCAAATTACAAAGTACTTTATTGACAATCTGGTGCGGACATCTCCAATGTCCCGAAATAGTGCGATCGCCATCGCCTATAACAAAAACAGCCCCCGTATAGTAACTGATTAAATTTACATTTTCAACTTAAGCAGTAGCGGAAACCCTTGACTTTTGTAGCTCACAGATATTTTAGGAAAAGGTGATTTATCTATGGTAACTAGTGCTTCCAACCATCCCAACTTAGTGATTAGTTCCCTGACAATTCCCACAGAGGTAACTTGGGGCGAAACCTATGAGGTTTCTTGGACGGTCACCAACCAAGGTGAAACAGCAACCACGAGAAGATATTGGTATGATGAGGTTTACTTTTCACTTAATGACCAACTGGGCAATGACTTTTACTTAGGTGGTTACGAATATGAAGGGGCGGTATTAGCACCAGGGGACAGTTACACTGGCTCTGCTCAAATTACCGTCCCCCCCGGATTTAGCGGAACTGGATATATTTTTGTTGTCGCCAATGAGTATAGTGACCAATTAGAGACAGACCGAGAAGATAATCTAGCAGTCCAAGCAGTACAGGTCAGTGCTTCTGATTTATTGGGTGATTTACCGGATTTAGTAGTCACCTCAATTACGGCGGCGGAATCTGTGAGGTGGGGGGAAACTCAGGAAATATCCTGGACTGTCACTAACCAAGGTAGTCAGACAACTGGGACAAACTACTATTGGTGGAGGGATAGGATTTATTTTTCCTTAGATGAGAGTTTTGATGAGAATGATATATTTGTAGGTGAGTATTCTAACTATTATTATAATCAACAACTAGCTCCTGGGCAGAGTTATACAGCTTCACAGACAGTCACAGTTCCCCCAGGGTTTACAGGTAGTGGGTATTTGTTGGTAGTGACAAATTCCTATTATAGTCTATACGAGTCGGATATTACTAATAATGTTTTGGCGCAAGCAATTGAAATTAACCAAGTTGATTTACCAGATTTAGTAGTCACAGAAGCAACCATTTCCACTAGTACCGCAGGTTGGGGTGAGTCTGTAGAAGTAAGTTGGACCGTGACCAATCAGGGAGAGGGTATAGCTAAAGAGGAGTGGTATGATTATATTTACCTATCCACAGATGACATATGGGATGATAGCGATCGCTATGTGTCCGATTTCTGGGCTGGTAATAGCCCCTTGGCAATAGATGGAAGTTACAGCTTAACAGGCAATATATTCATTCCTTATGATGTAGCAGCGGGTAATTATCATCTGCTAGTAGTGACAAATCCTGACGATTATTACTACTACAACCAACAATATGAAACAGATGAGACTAATAATACCTTTGCAGTTCCCATTACCATCAACGAAGTTGATTTACCAGATTTAGTAGTCACGGAAGCAACCATTTCTAGCAGCACCCCAGGTTGGGGTGAGTCTGTAGAAGTAAGTTGGACCGTGACCAATCAGGGAGAGGGTATAGCTAAAGAGGAGTGGTATGATTATATTTACCTATCCACAGATGACATATGGGATGATAGCG
>NZ_JAQMUH010000052.1:0-7686 GCF_028331025.1 Anabaenopsis arnoldii
AATATTTTCATGGTTCGGTGTTCCCTCGGACTCCGCTTTGCAGCGCTTGTCTCTCAGGCACTTATCCAATATAGCTACTGTCTCTAGCTTTGTCAACTCTTTTTTTCTAATTTTTGCAGATTTTTTTTCATCTCTCTGAAAGTCTTATATAGCAAGCCTTTTGAGGTATAATTGGTCTGTAAATCAAAATAAAAGTAACTAAGTTGTGAGTAAATTCGGTGTTTTACCGCCAAGGGTAGTTCTAGATCCTTTACTGCGTGGCTGGTTGGTAGAAGATATTGGTCGGGGCGATCGCACTACTCAATCTCTGTTATGGGAACATGGAACCAGGGGAAGAGCTACATGGCTGGCTAAAGCATCGGGGATAATTGCGGGGTTACCAGTTGCAGCCAGGGTATTTGAACTTTTGAATGAAAAAGTAAATTTTGTGGCTCTTGTCCCTGATGGTGAAAAGTGTGAACCAGGACAAGTCATAGCAGAAATTGATGGTTCCCTAGATGCGCTGCTCATGGGTGAACGGGTGGCGCTGAACTTGGCCATGGGGTTGAGTGGAATTGCTACTCTCACACATATATATGTAGAGCAAATAGCAGATTTACCGGCTCAGTTTGTGGACACCCGCAAAACTACACCAGGGCTGAGATTATTAGAAAAGTACGCATCTGCGGTAGGTGGAGCGATAAATCACCGCATGGGCTTAGATGATGCTGTCATGATTAAAGATAATCACATTGCTGCTGCTGGCGGAATTGGTGAAGCCATTACCCGCATTCGTTCCCAGATACCCTATCCTCTGACTATTGAAGTAGAGACGGAAACCCTAGAACAAGTGACAGCCGCATTAGAACATCAGGCGGACATTATTATGTTGGATAATATGCCTGTGCAGATGATGGGTCAGGCGGTGCAGTTAATCCGTCAGCAGAATACTAGGGTGAAAATTGAAGCTTCGGGAAATGTGACCCTAGAGACTATTCGCACTATTGCTGAGACCGGGGTTGACTATATATCTAGTAGTGCGCCCATTACTCAATCCAAGTGGTTAGATTTAAGTATGAAAATTTCAGGTAAATCAATCGCCCGATAGCGTAGCGTGGCTTAATCCGTACTAGTTAGAGCTAAAATAGTCAAGTTTTACAGAAAGTCTCACCATTAGGGAGCCAATAGCCTCCCATAAACAGATAACATTAATATATGAACGCTACACAAGAACAACTAAAACTGAAACTTCAGCAGGCTTTAGTGGCTGCTTTTGGCGGTGACTACGCCGGAGTAGACCCGATTTTGGTGACTGCGAGTAATCCTAAATTTGGTGACTATCAAGCAAATATGGCTTTGTCGCTGAGTAAAAAGTTAGGACAGCAACCCAGGGCGATCGCCTCTGCTATTGTGGAGAAACTAGATGTATCCGAGTTTTGCGAAACACCAGAAATAGCAGGGCCTGGTTTTATCAATCTCAAGCTGAAAACTTCCTACCTAGAAACACAACTCAACACCATTCAAGCAGATTCCAGACTGGGAATCCCAAAGACGGAAACACCAAAACGAGAAATTGTCGATTTTTCCAGTCCGAATATTGCTAAAGAAATGCACGTCGGACACTTGCGCTCTACAATCATTGGTGATGCGATCGCCCGGATTTTAGAATTTCGGGGTCATGATGTTTTGCGGTTAAATCATGTCGGTGATTGGGGTACACAGTTTGGGATGTTAATTACCTACCTGAGAGAAGTTTACCCGGAAGCCCTGACCACTGCGAATGCTTTAAATATTGGTGATTTAGTCAATTTTTACCGCCAAGCTAAACAGCGCTTTGATGAAGACGAAAGTTTTCAAGATTCAGCAAGAAAGGAAGTCGTGAGATTACAAGCAGGTGCAGAAGACACCCTTCATGCTTGGAAACTACTGTGCGAACAGTCACGCCGAGAATTTCAGGTAATTTATGACCTGCTGGATGTGCAATTAAATGAACGGGGAGAATCTTTCTATAATCCTTTACTTTCCTCTGTAGTGGAGGATTTAGCCACATCAGGGATACTGGAGGAGAATCAAGGGGCTAAGGTAGTTTTCTTAGAAGGCTTCACTAACAGAGAAGGTGAGCCACTCCCTTTGATTGTACAAAAATCCGATGGTGGTTATAACTACGCCACAACAGATTTAGCAGCTTTGCGTTACCGAATTCAAGAAGATCAAGCCCAACGCATAATTTATGTGACAGATTCTGGACAAAGTAACCACTTTGCCCAATTCTTCCAAGTTGCTTGTAAGGCGGGATGGGTTCCTGATCATGTAGAACTGGTTCATGTTCCCTTTGGTTTGGTCTTAGGAGAAGATGGGAAAAAATTTAAAACTCGTGCAGGTGATACCGTCAGATTACGGGATTTATTAGATGAAGCTGTGATTCGCGCCCGTACAGATTTAGAAGGTAGATTAAAAGAAGAAGAACGCCCAGAACCTGAAGAATTTATTAGTGAAGTTGCTCAGGTAGTTGGTATCAGTGCCGTAAAATATGCTGATTTAAGCCAAAACCGTACCAGTGATTATATTTTCAGCTACGACAAGATGTTGGATCTTAAGGGTAATACTGCACCCTATATGTTGTACGCTTATGCACGGATTCAGGGGATTAGCCGCAAGGGTGGAATTAATTTTAGCGAGTTAGGAGACAATGTTCAGGTGTTGTTACAGCATCAAACTGAGTTAGCTTTAGCTAAGTATTTATTACAGTTAGATGAGGTGATTACTACTGTTGAGCAAGAATTACTACCTAATCGATTATGTGAATATTTGTATGAGTTAAGTAAAAAGTTTAATCAGTTTTATGATCGTAACCAGGGGGTAAGGGTACTGGAGGCTGAGGAACCACTGCGGACATCCCGGTTAATCTTGTGTGATTTGACAGCTAGAACTTTAAAGTTGGGATTAGATTTGCTGGGGATTCCAGTTTTAGAGAGGATGTAAGAGTAACTCCCCAGGCGGTTACGATGCCGATCCCACAACATTTATGTGATGTGATCAATTGTGTATTTCATTTCCATCAAGGCAGGTTAACAATCACTACAGATGGACACAGATCCACACAGATGAATAGATTGTTGAGTTAAACTATTCCTCCGAAGTTCTGCTGCGCTAAAATGAAGGGGTTGGGGTGAAAATCTCTGCTGTTAATTTTCAGAAATAACCAATTTTTACCCAATTTCAGTCACAATGTCTCAAGAGCATAACCAACCCAGCCAGATTCAGCAGATAGCTAGTCTGAAACCCAAACATTTTGCTGATTTAATTAGAGCCGCCCAGTTAATTTTTGACCCTGCTGCGGGGCTAACAGGTAGACATGTACAAGTTAACTGGCAGGATTTTGGCATTCCCCATGATGTTGAGCAAAATTTAAAGGATCTGGGACTGCAATATCAGTATGCTTCTCCCCACATTCCTGGTGATATTATTTGGAGTCGATTAAGTCCGGAAACTAGAATCTGGTTTCTCAACAATAAAGATGATTTGTGGCGGTTTGAGGAAGCTTTCCCCGCACTCGATGAGGACTAGGGTTTGGCGCAGTTTCCTTGTAATTATGAGGTTAGGCAAAACCCCCATATTACAATATTTACCTTTCAGATCCCGGACTTCTGTAAGCAGACCCAAGAGTTGGGAATTTATGAAAGAAGTCCGGGTTCTAAATGGATCTAAATGCACTCAATGAACCTAATCATGCCAATGCTAAATTTTAGCATCGCTGACTAGACTGTGCAGTTTAATTCCCCGGCTTTTTGGCTAAAGCGGTGATTTTCGCGGTAGTCTACGGGACAATCGATAACAGCAGGTACATCTTGGTTGAGGGCTTCTTTAAGTACGGGGATTAAATCAGTAGCAGATTCAACCCTGTAACCTTTTAAACCCATGCTTTCCGCTAGTTTGACAAAATCAGGATTACCAAAATGGACAAAAGATGAGTTACCTTTGCCAAATTGATTTTCTTGTTTCCATTCAATTAACCCATAGCCACCATCATTAAAAATTAAGGTGACAAAGGGAGTACCGACTCGTAAGGCTGTTTCTAATTCCTGACAATTCATCATAAAGCCACCGTCTCCAGTAGCAGCTACAACTTTGCGGTTAGGATAAACCAGTTTTGCTGCTAAAGCGCCAGGAATAGCAATTCCCATGGCGGCAAAACCATTAGAAATCAAGCAAGTATTGGGACTATGACAGTGATAATGTCTAGCAATCCACATTTTATGTGCGCCCACATCAGAAATGACGATATCATCGGGCCCCATAACTTGGCGTAAGTCATAAATTAATTTTTGGGGTTTAATGGGAAAACCATCATCGTGGGCGTACTGTTCGTAATCAGCACGAATATTTGCCCTTAAGCCGATCGCATAGGGATTAGGTTTACTCTGTCTATCTGCCAATTTTAAAATTTCATTGAGGGAATCGGAAATATCTCCGAGTACTTCCACACCGGGAATATAACTGCTGTCAATTTCGGCTGAGTTGGCTGCAATATGAATAATGGGAATATTACCTTGAGGATTCCATTTTTTGGGGGAGAATTCGATTAAATCATAGCCAATGGCAATTACCAAATCTGTATGATCAAAGCCACAAGTAATGAAATCTCTTTGCTGTAATCCCACTGACCACAATGTCAATGGATGAGTATAAGGAATTACGCCCTTACCCATAAAAGTATTAGCAACAGGTATATTCATTTGGCTGGCAAATTGGGTAACTGCATCACTGGCATGAGCGCGAATTGCTCCATTACCTACTAGAATAATGGGGTTAACTGCTTGGGAAATGGCTGCCGCTGCTGCCCGAATACAAGCAAAGGAAGCATAGGTTTTTTCGATATTATCCCTTTGTAAGGGTTTGCCTTCTGCAGGCATAGCTGCAATATTTTCTGGTAAATCAATGTGAACTGCGCCGGGTTTTTCAGTTTGCGATCGCTTAAATGCTTTACGTACCACCTCCGGTGTAATACTGGGGCGCACAATCTGTTTATTCCACTTAGTTACTGGGGCAAACATTGCTACCAAGTCCAAATATTGATGGGATTCGATGTGCATTCTATCGGTTCCCACCTGACCAGTAATTGCGACTAAAGGCGCACCATCGAGGTTAGCATCTGCTACCCCAGTCATTAAATTTGTAGCACCAGGCCCCAGGGTAGAAAGGCAAACTCCAGCTTTACCTGTCAAGCGTCCGTAGACATCAGCCATGAATGCTGCACCCTGTTCATGACGAGTGGTAATGAATTGAATGGAAGAATGTTTCAGTGCTTCTAAAACGTGCAGGTTCTCTTCACCAGGAAGACCAAAAACATATTGTACCCCTTCGTTTTCTAGACACCGCACCAATAATTCAGCTGTATTCATTTGATTTCCTCGCTGGTTATAAATAAGTCTGGGGACTGAGTATTGGAAGAGTTAAATATCTGCCAATACCCCACAATTAATGACTAAATTAGTTCACCCACACGGTTTTTACATTGACGAACTCATGTATACCTTGAATACTCAACTCTCTGCCGTATCCAGACCGCTTAATCCCACCAAAAGGTAAGCGGGGGTCAGATTTAACCATGCTATTGATAAATACAGCACCTGCTGCGATTTCGGAGATTAGGCGATCGCATTCTTGATGATTATTAGTCCAAGCACTAGCACCTAAGCCGAAAGGTGTAGCATTAGCTAGTCGAATGGCGGCATTAATATCTGGTACACGGAATAACAGGGCAACTGGCCCAAAAAATTCTTCCTGGGCGATCGCACTATCTGGGGGGATATCTGTAATGATAGTGGGCGGGTAAAAGTTACCCGCCAGATGTGATAAAGGATGTCCACCGGTAAGGAGTTTACCGCCACTTTTAATGGCAGTTTGCACCTGTTGATGTAAGTCTTGGAGAATACCAGGGGTTGCTAATGGCCCTATATCCGTATCCGGCTGCATGGGGTCGCCTACTTTGAGCGCCTCAAATTTATCTAGAAGTAAATTTTCAAACTCAGGCGCGATGGACTCCACAATAATAAAGCGTTTTGCTGCTATGCAAGATTGCCCATTATTCAACATCCGGGCTGTAGTCGCCATGGTAACGGCGGTTTCTAAATCAGCACTTTCTAAAACAATAAATGGGTCACTACCCCCCAATTCTAAAACAGTTTTTTTGATTTGTTGACCCGCGGCGGCTGCCAGGGATGCTCCCGCTGGTTCACTTCCAGTTAAAGTGGCAGCTTTCACCCGGTGATCAGCTATGATATCGGCAACTTTGGCCGCACCGATTAACAGTGCTTGAAAAGCGCCTGGAGGAAAACCAGCCCGGCGGATAATATCTTCAATTACCAAGGCACACTGGGGGACATTAGAAGCGTGTTTCAGTAAGCCGACATTTCCCGCCATCAGGGTGGGGGCGGCAAAACGAAACACCTGCCAAAAGGGGAAATTCCACGGCATTACAGCCAGAATTACACCCAAAGGATCATAGCGCACAAAACTATGACTAGCATCGGTGGGGATGGGAACATCAGCCAGAAAACTCGGTGCTTGTTCAGCGTAGTATTGACAAACCAGGGCGCATTTTTCTACTTCTGCGATCGCCGCTTGATAAGGTTTACCCATTTCCAGGGTGATTATTTGAGCAAAATCAGCTTTTTCTTGCTGTAAAATGGTGGCAGCTTTTTCTAGCCATTGCGATCGCTCAGAAAAAGTTGTGTGGCGGTACTGTGCAAAAGTCTGACCAGCCAAATCCAGTTTAGAGGCAATTTCTGCATCCTTGAGAGGCTCAAAGACTTTGATTGTCTCCCCGGTGGCGGGATTAATGGTGGCGATAGCCATTACCTGACCTCCCGTTAAATTTCATATCCATATTTCCAGAAGAAATATAGATCGAGGTAGCTTCCTAGTCTTACACATAATCTATTGTGCAAGCCATAACCAAATTTTATGATTTTTCTCAGGTTCGATTATTGAATACGGAATAACCGCAATTATTTTTATAATTAAATATACTTCTCTTATCCATAAATTTTGTTAAATCAGATACAATCTGAAATATACAAACCCCATCTCCTCTCCTTACCAAGGTAAGGAGAGGAAAGATTGGGAGAGGCTTAAATTAGTTTAACAGCACGCAAACCGAACAGCAGACCTACGGCTACGCCCATGAATAAAGCTAAAAAGCCAATATAAGCTATGACTCCAAACATTGATTTTTCTCCAGAATAAAGCACTATCTCTATTGAATCATGGGGAATGGGGAATGGAAAATTTGACATCTCCCCTGGTTAAAACACAGGGGATTCTAAACTGATGTTGCTACGCAGGGCCAAGCTATGCTACGCAACGTTTACAACGTGATTTACTTAATCTATTAGATTAAGTAAATAATATTGTTTTGGGAGTGTCAAAGCTCCCCTACCCACCTTGGCTAAGCTTATACTTAGCTGTGTGGCTACTTAAGTTGACATCTTTTGGGTTTTTCACCATATTTGTAGATGCCTTTTTTTTCATTTTAACTGAATTTGATAGTATTCTTTAATTTCCGGTTCTTCAGTACCTAATATGCTAAATTGTTTTGATAAAATCCGAAAAGGCTTACCGTATAAGGGAAATAATGTTGGTTATTGAAGAAAATGCCTGAATATTCCTTCTTAATCTCTGTTCGGTGTGTTCCCTGTTCCCTGT
>NZ_JAQMUH010000053.1:0-26000 GCF_028331025.1 Anabaenopsis arnoldii
ATTGCTTGGTTTTCGCGTTGGCAATAGTCTTAATTCAATACTTGATATCGTAGGATTATATATCAAGTGGGCGATTTTCTTAACTCACTTATGTCAATTCTTGTCAACATAAGTATAGTTTTGTCTATAAAATAGTCAGCTTAGGACTAGCTCTAGTACTGATCTAATCACATCTGCTGACCCAATATCTCAGGAACCCCGTTGAATTTCGGTAAATATTTCCTCTAGGATTTCCTGTGCACCTTGTTGGCGTAGCAGTTGTGCTAGTTCTGCGCCTAGGTTTTCAGCATCCTTAGCAGCACCTGTCACAGTGTCTTTTACCAGTTTTTGACCATCCACACTGGCAACTATGCCCGTTAGTGTTAATTCATCACTATTTATCTCTGTATTTACACCTATAGGTACTTGACAACCGCCTTCGAGCACCCGCAAAAATGCTCTTTCGGCGAGACAGCGATCGCGGGTTTGAGGGTGTTCAATGGCTTTGAGGATGGTGATGATTTCCTGGTCATCTGCACGGCATTCTATCCCTAAAGCACCTTGTCCTACTGCATGGAGGGAAATTTCTGGGGGGAGAATTTGATGAATGCGATCGCTCATTCCCAGGCGCTGTAATCCCGCCGCTGCCAAAATTAGGGCATCATATTCCCCCGCATCCAGTTTAGCCATGCGTGTATTTAAATTTCCCCGGACATCCTTAAAAGTGAAATGGGGGAATTTGTGGCGTAACTGTGCGAGTCGTCTTAAGGAAGATGTGCCAATAACTGCACCTGCTGGCAAGGTTTCAATTTGCTTATCCTGATACTTCTCATGTACCACGAGGGCATCTGCGGGGTTTTCCCGCTCTGTAATCACTGCCAGGGTTAACCCTTCTGGTAAATTAGTGGGTAGATCCTTGAGGGAATGAACTGCAAAGTCAATCTCCTGACTGAGCATTCCCACTTCTAACTCTTTAGTAAATAGTCCCTTATCGCCAATTTTAGCTAATGCTACATCCAAGATTTTGTCGCCTTGGGTAGACATGGTATGGACTTCAAAAGTGATATCAGGAAAGCTTTTCTGAAGTTGTTCTCTTACCCAGTCGGTCTGAACTAGGGCGAGTTGACTTTTACGAGAACCAATGCGGATGGTGCGTGCAGGACTGGAAACAACTGAAGTCATAAATAAAACAGTATCTTAAAACCAGGCGATCAAGTTATTCTCATCTAGATTACCGCAGTGGGTAAGTCTCCGGATTGTTATTGTCTAAATTCAGGTAAACTTTATGCGGTTTTTTTTACATTTTTTTACATTTTGCTGAATTAGTTAACATTTCCCGGCTACAACCCAACTTCACGGGTAGAGGACAGACAGCCCGATAATTTGATAACTTAATTTTATGAAACTGAAGTTTTCTACCCATGAACCGTTCCGCTTGCCTTATCTTTAATCCAGTGGCGGGTCAAGGAGACCCAGAGCAAGAACTGGCGATGATTCGGGCATTATTAGAGCCAGAAATTGACTTGAATATTTATTACACAACAGCAGAACTTGGTGCTGACAAATTAGCTGAACTAGCTGTTAAACAGGGTGCACAAGCAATTATCGTGGCAGGGGGGGATGGCACTTTGTCGGCGGCTGCTACTGCTATAGTGGGTACTGATATTCCCTTGGGGATTATTTCTAGGGGAACAGCCAACGCTTTCGCTGCGGCATTAAAAATACCTGACACCATTGACGCTGCTTGTCAGACAATTTTGCAGGCGGGGACTCGATATGTAGATACAGCTTATTGTAACGGTAAGCCTATGGTACTACTGGCAGGTGTCGGCTTTGAAGCCGATACTGTAGAAATGACAGGTCCAGAAGCTAAAAAACGCCTGGGGATTATGGCTTATATTTTAGCCGGAGTACAACAACTGCGTAATTTACAGAGCTTTGAAGTTGAAATTGAGACTGATGATAAAGTGATCAGAACCACTGCATCAGCTGTAACAGTAGCCAATGCTGCTCCTCCTAGTTCAGTTTTAGCTCATGGTCCAGCAGGTATAATTTATGATGATGGACTGCTAGATTTAACCATAGTGGCTCCGGAAAGTAAAGCAGGAGCGATCGCCGCGACATTTCATTTATTACAAACGGCTTCCAGTGGTAGCCCAGTAGAGCGAGATGATATCGGCTACCTGCGGGGAAACCGATTCAAAATTAACGCCTTACCGCCCCAAAAGGTAGTTTTAGATGGTGAAATCATTGGTACAACTCCCATTGAAGTTCATTGTGTACCAGCAGGCTTGAAAATTTTTGTCCCTTTTGACCAAGCAGTTAGCCCGGTGGAAAAACTAGAGGGACTTCCTAATTTAACAATTCACAGCAAAGATAGTAGTAAAATTCAGGAGTAGGTTGTATTGAAACTCGTTTTTGATCCAGCGACGGCTAAAAAAATTAGCAAGATGCAGCAAAGAGTCAAATGGCAAGACCCGTTAATTTTACAGCGCGGGATTGACCAAACTCGGCTAGTTTTGGGGAACAACCACCCAGATAATCCGGAGTTTTCTTTTTTGGTCGTGGGTGACAGTGGGACTGGTAGTCACAGGGGACATCATCCGCAGCGACGGGTTGCAGAACAAATTCTACCCCATCGCCCGGAATGCAGTTTTATCTTACACACGGGTGATGTAATTTATTTAGTGGGTTCAAGTGAATATTACCAGCAGAACTTTATCCGACCTTACCGAGAATTTCTGGTGGGTGGAGAACATCCAGAAAAAATTGCTTATGACCAGATGGTTTTTAATTTTCCTGTGTTCCCAGTACCGGGAAATCATGATTACTATGACTTACCACCGATATTAAGTTTACTTTCCCTCACCACTTTACCCATTCGGCGTTTATTACCATCGCAATTAGCACTGGATGTAGGCTTACATGGTTCTGGGAAGGGTAGGGCTTATGCAAAGGCATTTTTAGATTATCTCCAAGCTTTTCAGGTTCCCGGTCAGTTAGGAAAACACTTAGATAATTACTATACGGCTCAGACAGATACAGGGCGCTGTCTGAATTACCAAGCGGGGCGCTTTACCCGGTTACCAAATCGGTATTATACGTTTTGCTACGGGGGAATTGACTTTTTTGCCCTTGATTCTAATACATTTAATGAACCAGCGGCAATACCTGAAACACGCGCCGGAATAGAACAGCGTAGACTGTTAGAAAAACGCCGTCAGGATTTTGAGCACGAAAAGCTGCAAATCATGGAAACTTCAGCCAAGCTAAATCCTGAGCATCCCAGCGCAGCGGAGAAACTGGATGACTTACAAGGTCAAATATCACAAATTGAGGAACTGATTGTTGATATTGACAAGCAATTAAACACCGATAAAACAACCGTGACTGATATCGAACAATTGGAATGGTTAAAAAAAAGACTAATTAAATCTTGGAATACGGCAGATATACGGGGAAGAGTCCTTTATTTTCACCATCCGCCTTATGTGACTGAAGCGACAAAATGGCAACAAGCGCAAACTTTAGCCATTCGCCATCGCCTACGCGGTGTACTGGATGCGGTGGCGGCAGAAGTAGGTTATTTGACACAGGGACGACCCCTAGTGGATTTAGTCTTAAATGGTCATGCTCATTGCTTAGAACATCTGCAAACTTTGGATACAGGACACGCTGACGCTAATATTCACTGGGTTGTCTGTGGCGGTAGTGGGTATAGTCTGCGTCGCCAAAGAACTGAAGGCCCGGATTTAAGAGAAACTGTGGGAGATAGCAGTAAATTAGTGGCGCGATCGCATTTATTCATCGGTCGTCATGGTTACGGTTCTCAAAAGAGACGACCTTATTCCAGTTTACGCATTGACGTTACAGGGGATGAGCATCCTCAATTTATTCTCCGTCCCTTGGTCGCGGAATGGCATCAAAGGCAATGGCATAATTCCGAAATCAAATCTTTTACTCTGGGAAATACTCCCCTCTTCTGAGTCAGGAGAGGGGTTGGGGTGAGGTTATTTCTATGGTTGAGAAAATTACTCACCCAAAACTTCTTGTTTCCACAATCGAATTTTCTGAGTTAATTCTTGGCGAGTTTCAGATTTAGCTAGATATCGCCAACTAAACCAAGTAAAGTAAGTAAGACCAATCAACTCAAAAAATGGTGCTAGTAGGGGAACATCATTTATGGCACTTACTACAGCTATTACTAATTTAAGTGTAATCACTGCTGTAATAATTAAAGCTAAGTTGCTTAAAGAGCGCTGATTTTTATAAAAAAAGCTACTTACATATTCAGGAAATTCTCCTAAAAAGTCAGTTGTGCTTCTAGCAACTTGTTGCCATTGAGCTTGGGGTTCATAAGCTGGCGTTAGCTTTGCTAAGTTTGCATCCCTAGAAGGTGGTAGTATTCCATTAGGTGCGATAACTGCTTCGAGTTCCTTTTGTTCAGTTTCCATAGTTTTTGATGTTGGTAGTTACAGCATTTCTTTTAAATTACTGGATATTAATACAGATCACAATCGGGTTTGTGATCTGGGTGAAAATTTTTAATTAATAGGGTAATGTATAATTATCTGGATTTGCCAGTAATGAGGGTTAGATTCCCTCACTACCCTGGAATTATTTAGTTTTTCCTAGTAACTAAGCTTTAATTCCACCAATTTATCCCCGTGGCGGCGCAACAACTGCATTAACAATCACATCATTAACACCGTTAATTTCTTGGGCTAATGGTTCAATTTTAGATAACTGCGCCTGATTATTTACAGTTCCTGAGACAATGACTGTACCTTGTTCTGTAGCCTGAACTGTTAATCGGCCATCAGGTATATTCGCTTCTAATTTAGAACGAACTTCACTGGCTAAGTCTTCTGGAGTTCTGTCGGTAGTATCATCGGCTAAAGCATCAGTTCGCTCTTCACGGGCGCGAATATCAGCATCTAGTTGTCTTCTGCGGATTTCGCTTTGAGAATCTTCAAGTGAGGCTTGTCTTTCTTCTGGGGTTGGTGCTTCTACAACTTCACCGGGAGCGGGAGCAGTCCTATCGGTTCTCGCCACATCTTCACAAGCAACCGCACCCAATAATACAACGCAACTAATTAAAAAAGGAGTGAGCTTTTGCATTTTGTAACTCTTCCTCACAAATTGAAATTGTGAAAATATATTGGCGTTTTTAGGAGTAGCAAGCATTCTCTGGCGCTCTTCCTAGTTCCAATAAATAAAATGAAAGTGTTGTCAGTTTAGATTAAAGTTTTTCATCACGACGGTCTACAATCACTACTGTCGGTTCATGGCGATCGCTAGGAACTGTTTGTACAACTGGTGTAGTCTGATGTCTATGTTCTCTACCGTCATTGGGGTAGTCATAAACACCAAAATCTTGAACACCGTAGCGGTTAAAAATTGCTTCTGCTGTGGCAATTTCTGCGTCTGTGCCTTCTATAATCACTAAATAATGTCCTTGTTCAACCCGCTGCTGATAAACTCTAGCCCGTTCTTCGGGAATTCCTAAGCCGATTAAGGCACCTATTAGACCACCAGCAGCAGCACCTATACCAGCGCCTGCTAGAGTTGTCGCCAAAGTTGTTGCTGTTGCACCCGCGAGCATAATCGGCCCAATTCCTGGAATTGCTAAAGTTCCCAGACCGACTAATAAACCAGTAATACCGCCCAAAGCGCCGCCAGAAATTGCTCCAGCTGCAGCACCTTCATCGGCTTTATTACCTACCTGTTCTCTGGTTGGAGTACCAGCAATATCACCTCTGTGTTCTGCATCTTTGGCGATAACAGAAACTCCCTCCATGGAAAAGCCGGAACTTTTCAATTCATGCAATGCTTTTTCAACATCTCTACGGTTAGAAAAAGTACCTACAGCTCGTCTATGTACGTTAACTACCATTTTAACAAACCTCATCTTTATTGATATCGTTTAAATTCTTGCCAATTCTGTACCTTAACTTAGCCAGTTAATTGTATCTGGTAAATTACAGCGCATTTGATTTGATTGACGTACACAAGGGCGGGGATCCATACCCATCCTAGAGGAGTTATGATCTTAAGATGTGTACTTCATTTAGTTGAAAAGTGCTGTATTAAACTGCATCCTTCTATATAAAAATGCTATCAACACCTTCTATTTACACATTTTTATTGAGGATTTCCATCAATCCCTTGACATAATTGCGATCTCTTTCATTAGACATAAGTATTGATATCCGCAAAACAGTATATGAATTATTGTGGAGATTTAAATTATGGCTTTTACCTTCTATTTGGGTAGGCAATTAATCAATAATAGTTAAATAGAATTATAAAAAATATGACTTTGGGAACAGGGGTTTATGACCTAAGAAAGTGGAGTTATAGATAAATGAATATTTAAAATGTGAGAAATGGTTATTGCATTCAGTAGGACTAGGAAAATCTTATGATTATGTTTCAAAGTGTGGGAACCATTTTGAAGTGGGTTTGGCTACCTATGGAGATAGCACCCAGAAATGGAACTTCAGAAAGTTTAACTCCAGAACAAGTATCATTACTGTTTTCTGGTCCGAAGTTGATAGTCGCACTATTAGCTGGTACCTTAATGGCTTTGGCCTTCCAATTTTTACTGACAAATTTTTCTCTAGCGGTAGGAATTTTATCTTTAGGAAGTGATTCCGCTGCTGGTGGTGAGTCGAGTACCTGGGGCGGTACGATTCGCAAAATTGAAAAGAAGGTGGGATTTTGGGGATTAATCAGCGCCAGTATTGCATTATTTATGGCTTGTTTTCTAGCAGTCAAACTGAGCTTAATTGAAAGTATGCTCCTAGGAGCAATTATGGGTGTAGTTATCTGGTCTACCTACTTTTCCTTAGTGGTTTGGCTGGGTTCATCAACCCTGGGTTCTTTGATTAGCTCCTTTATAAATACTACAAATGCAGGATTACAGGCTATACTCGGTACAGTTAGGGCTAATGTGGCGAAAAAACCAGCGGTTTCTACTGCTGAAGAAATTATAGATACAGTCCGGCGGGAATTAACTTCGGGTTTAGATGCTGAAAGTATTAAGAATACTCTACAAGGTTCCTTAAAAGCTCTGCAAATACCACAACTAGATTTAGCCGATATTCGCCAACAGTTTGAGCGGATACTGGGCGATGTAGATTTATCATCTATTGGTGGGGGTGATTTAGCAGAAAAAATAAATCGCCAAACATTTGTGGATTTAATTAGCAGTCAGACAAATTTATCCAAAAAAGAAATTAATCAAATTGCTGACCAACTAGAACAGGCTTGGAAACAAGTTGTTGCTCCTCAAAGTCCTACGGAGCAAGTGATTAATTTAATTAAATCTGCTACACCCGAAGAGTTGAAATCTGAAAAATTAGGTGAACGTCTTGAGAAATTGGTGGGAGTTAGAGAAAATGGTAATGGTCGCAATGCTTGGATTCAAGAAGGGATAAAATATGGTTTGAGTAGTGCTATACCAGCAGTATTAGAACGGGTAGACTTTTCTGATATTGATCTAGAAAAAATTACCACTCAAATACAAAAGCTCAGAGACAAAGTTGAAGATATAGATGTGGAAAAAATTAGCGCACAGTTACAAAGTAAAATAACTGCAAGATTACCACAGCCAACCTACAATAGTATCAAAGCGGATGTAGAAGACTACATTCTCAATTGTTTACCTTGGCATTTTAACCGCACGACAATCAGAGATGAATTTCAAGAAGTGATCTATGATCCACAGGCAGATCCTACCACCACGCGCTGGGAATTAAGCCAAATCAATCAAGAGGATTTTAGAAACTGGCTCAAACAGCGGGGTGATATCAGCGAGGGTAGGGTGACGGAAATTAGTCAGCAGATGGAAAGTATTCGGGAGGAAGTTTTAGAAATTGTTCAACAGGCGGAAGTCCGGGAAAAAGGTGACGAACTGCGCTTACGGATAGAAAATTATTTGCGTTCTACAGGTAAAGCAGAACTGAGTCCAGATGCTATTGAGCGGGATGTGAGCAATTTATTAGAAGATTTTACAGATTTAGATATTGGCTTACAAGCATTTGACCGTGATGCTTTTGTGCAATTGCTTTTACATCGTCAAGATTTGAGTACAGCAGAAGCTGATCAGATTGTCGGTCAATTAGAAAGTATCTGCGATCGCGTCTCGAATCAAGAAAGAGCAACGGCCAATGAATTATGGCAAAGAATAGAAGACTATCTGCGGAATACCAACAAAGCAGAATTAAATCCTGAAGGTATTAAACGTGATTTTGCCGCTTTAGTAGAACAACCGGAAGTAGGAATTAATTTAATCCGCAATCGCCTATCCCATTTTAACCGGGATACAGTGGTAAAGTTACTGAGTCAAAGAGAAGATTTAAGCGAGGAGGAGGTTAACCAAACCTTTGAGGAAATCCAAGCAGTAGTTGAGCGCATTTTACAAGTACCGCAAACAACAATCAATAAATTGAGCGAATATCTGCGCAATACTAACTTGGAAACACTCAACCCAGAAGGTATGAGGAGAGATTTGGAAACATTACTCGCTGACCCGCGGGAGGGTGCTTTAGCATTCCGCCATCGCCTATCGGTTGACCGTGATACATTGGTAAAACTCCTGAGTCAACGTCAAGATTTGACCCCAGGGCAAGTTAATCAGATCATTGATCAGATAAAGTTGGGGATTAATAGTATAATTAGAACACCACGACGCTATACTAGTCGTGCGGCTCAAAGAGTTAGGGATTTTGAAGCTCATCTAGAAAATTATTTGCGTCACACTGATAAAGAGGAACTCAACCCAGAAAGCATTAAACGTGATGTGCAATTATTGCTGCGAGATCCACAAGTGGGATTGGCTAATTTAGGCGATCGCCTGGGGCGATTTGACCGTTCCACAATTGTGGCTTTATTATCTCAAAGGGAGGATATTTCCCAAGAGGAAGCTAACCGCATCGTGGATCAAATTGAGTCGGTGCGTGATTCAGTTGTGCAGCAATGGCAGCAGGTTCAGGAAAGGGTAGAATCGGTAATTGAGGGAGTTTTTGCCAAAATTCGCGATTATCTCAACTCCTTGGAGCGTCCAGAACTAAACTATGAGAGCATTCAGCAAGACTTTGCTAAATTATTCGATGATCCCCAAGCTGGATTTGAGGCTTTGCGCGATCGCCTGAATCAATTTAATCGTGATACCTTGGTAGCTATTCTCAGTTCTCGTGAGGATATTTCCCCGGAGGATGCTAACCGCATTATTAACCAAATAGAAGCGGCGCGGGATAGTATATTGCATAGAGTTGAACGCCTCCAGGAAGAAACCAAAAAACGCCTCCAAGCAATTCAAGAACAGGCACAAATTCAAGCTGAAGAAACCAAGAGAATTGTGGCTAATGCAGCTTGGTGGCTATTTGGTACGGCGTTGACTTCTCTGTTCGCCAGTGCGATCGCCGGAGCCATGGCCACTCAATTGCGGTATATGATATACATCCCACCAATGTAGAGAGCGATCAGAGTCAGTCCATCCCAAGTTACATACATCCGGGAGCGACTGACCGCATGATAGATTAGTCCAACAATGGCGACGGAAGTCATGATCATGGAAATGATCGCAGTAAACAGATGCACATCACTAATTTGCAACCACAAATCACCTTTGAGGTACGCCACATCGTAAATTCCCAGAATCGCTAAATTCCAGAGATTAGAGCCGAAAATATTAGAAACTGCCATTTCTACTGCATTCATGCGAATTGCTTCCAGGGATACCACCACTTCCGGTAGTGATGTGGCCGCAGCTAGTAACAAGGAGCCTATAAAGCTTTGTCCCAATCCAGTGGTTGTTGCTATCTCATCCCCCAAATACGCCAGCCACACACCTAAAAGTACGGTAGCTAGAGCCAGTAAGGTAAAATTCAGATAAGCTCGTCCACGTTTAATATGTTGGTATTGAGCAGCTTCTGGTTCCACTTCCAAGATAGCCGCAGCCATTCGCCTGATTTCAAACTGTGTCATGATCCGGGCGCTGACTACATAAAGTAGGATTAATAACAAACTGGGAATACCAACCCATCCGAAAGCCAGATGAATTCCTTTGTTAGTTAATAGCATTCCCGCAGCAGTTAACCCCAACATCGCACAACCTAAACTAGCGGACAAACCCAGACCCACTGGTGCGCGTTTAAGTAATGGCTCCCGTCCGCTGACAAGATCGAGTATTCCCAAAACCATTAAATTGAACAGACAACTACCCAAAATACCCCCGACTGCTAAATCTGGAGCGTCTAATACCGTTACTGCACTGACTCCTGTAGCCAATTCTGGTAATGATGTGACACCGGCCAAAAGTAGACCACCAACCCAGGTACGCCCCAAGCCTGTTTTCTCAGCTACAACATCAGCGCTTTGGGAAAGCCGCATACCTACAGCAATCACCAACAGGACACACACAAGAACTTGAATAAAAAGAAACATAAGAAGTAGTGAATGAGAGAATGGGGATTAAACAAAGTATAGTCCCGTCAAGGCTATCCTTGGGGTTTTGTCAGCATTAAAAGTAATTTAACGCACATGACATCAATTTTCAAAGTAATTTAACGCACATGATATCAATTTTTGCTCCCATATGCTATTTTTTAAATTTCTTGATTTGTGTCTTTTGTGTATTTCTCCTGAGGGGGGAGGTTTCGCAAACGGTCTAGGTTCCGCATTGATTTTTAACAACTTTTAAATTTTTCAGACTGGGATCTGCGCAACCAGTGATTAGTCCACCCATGGCTTGAACTTGTTGTAAATATTCTAATGCCGATTTAGTAATCAATTCCCCTGGCATTAAAACCGGGATTCCGGGGGGATAAGGACAGACAATTTCAGCGCAGATGCGATCGCTGGTTTGTGCTAAGGGTAAAATTTCATTAGCAGCAAAAAAAGCTTCACGGGGGGAAACGGTTGTTAAATTATCGCCGACAATCAACGCCTTACCGCTTGGGGGATGACAATGGTGGTTCATCTTCTCTAGAGAGGTGAAACCTTGCACCAATTGCTCAATATCAGCTAAGGTGTTCCCTAGAGTAATAATAAAGGTGAGATGTTGCCATGAGGCCAACTCAGGGGTAACACCTAGTTGTTGATCCAGAATTGTTTCGGCTGCAAATCCTGTGAAACCTAAGCCGGAAACGTTGACAGTTAGCCGTGTTTGGTCTAAATTGGGGAGTTGTAAAATGGATAATCCGGCAATAGTGCTGATTCTGCTTCTGGCTATATCTGCAAGTTCCAGGGTGCGAGACATCAGGGCTTTTCCGTGGAGTGCCATTTGTTGACGTGCAGCATCTAAGGAAGCTAAAAGGATATAACTAGGACTGGTAGACTGGACAAGTTGTAAAGCTTTGTTGACTCGGTGAATATCTATGCTGTGTCCTTGGATGTGTAACATTGATGCTTGTGTCATGGCACCGAGTACCTTATGAGTAGATTGTACAGTTAAATCTGCGCCGGCGGCTAAGGCGGGGGTGGGTAATTGGGGATGAAAGGCAAAGTGCGCTCCGTGTGCCTCGTCTACGAGTAAGGGGATATGATATTGGTGGGTGATTTGGGCGATCGCTTGCAAATCTCCACAAACACCGTAATATGTGGGATAGACTACTAAAACTGCTTTGGCCTCAGGATGCTTTTGTAATGCAGCTTCCACAGATGCGGGTGTGATACTGTGAGCAATATCTGAAACTGGGTCATATTCAGGATTAACAAAAATTGGAATAGCACCAGAGAGAATTAACCCAGAAATAGCCGATGAATGCACATTACGCGGCAAGATAATTTTATCCCCAGGACTACAGGTAGCCAAAATTGCCGCCTCAATTCCACAGGTTGAACCATTGACAAGAAACCATGTTTGTGATGCGCCAAAAGCCTCTGCTGCTAGTGCTTGGGCGGCTTGAATTACCCCTTGGGGTGCAAACAAATTATCTAAATCTGCTAGTTCTGTTAAATCAGCCTGAAAGACTTTTGTACCCAGTAGGTCAGCCAAGGGTTGAGAAATGCCCATACCTTGCTTATGTCCTGGGGTGTAAAAAGGCGCGTGAGCGTGGGTTGTATAAGCCTTTAGGGCATCTAACAAGGGGGTTTGGTGTTGATTTTGCATTTGGGAGAAAAGGAGCGGACTTGAAGTTAATATTAAAAATTTATGTGTAAAATATAATTAATTAATCAGCTATACTAGCTCATTTAAGTTTCTATATAGATTACAGTTATGCCAGAAGAAGAAGTAAATTTTTATGAAGAAGATGAAGATCAAGAAATTGAATCTGAATCGGGTATCAATCATAAATCCAAATTAGAAGAAATCCAAAAAATTGTTGTAGCTCGTACTGACTGGACAACGGCGACAATATTTGATCAAATAGTGCGTGAAAACATCCAGCTAAACCCCAGATTCCAAAGAAGAGATGCTTGGGATATTACTCGTAAGAGCCGATTCATCGAATCACTAATTTTGGGATTGCCTATACCACAAATAGTATTAGCAGCCCAGAAAGAGCGGGGTAAATTCATAGTTCTTGATGGTAAGCAAAGATTACTAACAATTCTGCAATTTTATGGTAGCAGTGAAACACCCAATAATGCTTTTGCGTTAAAAAATTTAGAGTTCAGAACTGATATGAATGGTAGTACGTATGAAGATTTAAAAAATCATCTTTTTTTCAACAAAGAGCTTGATGAGCTTGATAACCAAACTATTCGTACCATAGTACTGCGGAATGTGGAGAGCGAAACTTTTTTGTATAAAATTTTTCGCAGACTGAATGTACAAAGCACTCCTTTATCAGCACAAGAACTCAGACAAGCATTACATCCTGGGGAGTTTATCAATTTTCTCGATGACCAGTCAATTAAAAGTCAGGCTCTGAAAAAAATATTTAAATCACCCAACCCTGATTTTCGGATGCGTGATGTCGAGTTACTCTTACGTTATGTGGGTTTCCATTATTTTCTATCAGAATATCGCGGGAATTTGAAAGCATTTTTAGATGAAACTTGTCAGAGATTTAACCAAGATTGGGAACAAAGACATTATGATATTGAATATGTAGTTAATCAATTTGAACAAGCCGTGTATACAACTATTAAGATATTTGAGGAAAAAAACTTTTGTCGAATGTGGTTAGAAAGTGATAACACATATAGAAAACGTTTTAATAAAGCCATTTTAGATGTGATGGTTTTTTATTTTTCCGATGAAATAATAAGAGATAATGCTGAAAAAAATAAAGAAAAAGTTGAGGAGGGATTTAAAAGATTATGTTCATCATCTCCTGACTTTAGGGCAGGTGTTGAGGGAACCACCAAGAATATGCGAGAAACTTACAATCGTTTGAGGTTATGGGGTGAAACATTATTAGAAGTTTTAGATGTAGAGTTTAATCTACCTGAATTTACTAACAATGGGATTTCCTTCAACAGTTTGAGGTAGATTTGATTGTAAATATGCCAAAATCCGCGAGGTTCCGTTGTTTAATTAAAGAATTAAAGAGGTTAAAAAGGCATTTTATCCCCAAGATTAGCCCCATAGGATCATATTCAGAAATGCAGTTATCTAGAACTCTTGCATACAGAGTTTTAGCCCATGCTGAAATTGAGTCTTATCTTGAAGATAGAGTTTGGGAAGTTACTCTAAATGCCAAACAGATGTGGAATAACGGAGGTAAAACCTGTTTGACCTTGATCAGTCTAATTGCCTTCTCAGGTCAAAATATGGAGATACCACCAGACACACTTACACCAAAACAAGGGAATAAAACAGTTCCATTAGATAAAATTAAGATAAGTAAGAAAATAGATTTGGCTATCAAGGCTTTTAAGAAGGTTATTGATAATAATCATGGAGTCAAAGAGGCTAACATTTTAGCATTACTCTTACCCATAGGGATAGATAGTGATGACTTAGATCCTGCTTGGCTGGCTAACATGAATACATTTGGTAGAGAACGAGGTATTGTAGCGCATACCTCTGCTACATCATACAGAACTATTCAACCACCAGACCCCGCAAATGAATTAAGCATGGTAGAGCAGATTACCGAGCAGCTTTTAAAATTAGATGAATTAATCAATAAATTAATGCAATGAAATATTCAACGCCACAGGAAATAATCATCTGTGGTGGGATGATTCTGACGGTCACTTAATGAGGTGGAAATTACTATGACAAAGTATAGCCATTTTGGGAGATTTCGGTTTTCTGGGTTGTCATTTAGCCCGGGAAGGTCGAATAATGGAATTACACCTAAGCTGATTTATTCCACTGCTATTTGGGTCTTAGAACCAGTACCAGTACACAAACTGTTCCCGGTGCAATCCCCCAAACCATCCCAGAACCTGTTTAAATTAACTTTGTAGTTCACAAAATCTTAAATCCAAAATGCTAAGAGCCGGAATTGTCGGACTTCCCAACGTCGGAAAATCTACGTTATTTAATGCTGTGGTTGCTAACGCCAAAGCAGAAGCAGCTAACTTCCCTTTTTGCACGATTGAACCGAATGTCGGTGTTGTCTCAGTCCCGGATGAGCGCTTAGATGTTCTGGCTAAAATTGCTAGTTCTGTTCAGATTATACCAGCGCGGGTGGAGTTTGTCGATATCGCCGGCTTGGTTAAAGGGGCAAGTCAAGGAGAGGGGCTGGGTAATCAATTTTTGTCCCATATCCGTCAAGTTGATGCTATCGTCCATGTGGTGCGGTGTTTTGAAAATGATGATATTATCCATGTAGCCGGTTCTATTGACCCAGTGCGAGATATGGAAATCATTAATTTAGAACTGGGTTTATCAGATTTAGCACAAATTGAACGGCGAATTGAGCGCACGCGCAAACTAGCACGTACGAGCAAAGATGCACAGGTTGAAATCACAGTTTTAGAAAAATTAGCTGCTGCTTTAAACGAGGGTAAATCTGTCCGTCAGGTCAGTTTATCTGCAGAGGAAGAGGAGATAATTAAGGGATTAGAATTACTGACTAACAAGCCAATTATTTACGCGGCGAATGTGTCTGAGGATGAGTTAGCCACGGGTAATGAATTTGTGGAACAGGTTCGACAAGTTGCAGCTGGTGAAAATGCTCAAGTTGTGATTGTTTCCGCACAAGTAGAGGCGGAATTAGTGGAATTACCGGAAGAGGATAAGGCGGATTTTTTGGCCTCTTTAGGTGTGGAAGAAGGCGGGTTAAAATCTTTGATTCGTGCTACTTACACTCTTTTGGGTTTACGGACTTATTTTACTTCGGGTCCCAAGGAAACCCGCGCTTGGACAATTAACGCGGGAATGTCTGCACCCCAAGCAGCTGGGGTGATTCACTCAGATTTTGAACGGGGATTTATTCGCGCTGAAACTGTGGCTTATCAGGATTTAGTTACACATGGTTCTATGAATGCTGCGAAGGAAAAGGGTTTGGTGCGCAGTGAAGGTAAAGAATATATTGTGCAAGAAGGGGATGTAATGCTATTCCGCTTTAATGTGTAGTTATGGGTGGTGTCCCCGGTTGATAACCGGGGACTATGTGAAAAAACTAACGACTTTTTGTTACCCAAAATTGATAGCCAGATTCATTACTTAAGCTATTGGCGAAACTCCGAGCGTCCATTTCTGAGGTAAAACTGGCAGCTTGGGTTTCTTTACCGACAATCAACGCATCACCACAATAATTATTTTTGACTGTACTCAAGGCACTGGACGGACCTTTGACAGCCCACCAATCAGCGCCAGAAACATAGGGATGACCACAAGTTGAGCGCCGTGTTAGGGAAGAATTAGAATTCCTAATGGTAGTGTTGGAAGTTGCAGTATTGACACTTGCGACATAGGTGGAGGCTAAAGATTCTAACCGTTTTCTTTCTGCGGCTAAACGTTGGCGTTCTTCCCTAGCTTGTCGAGCTTCTGCGGCTAAACGTTGTCGCTGTTCTTGAGCTTGTTGTTTCTCAGCTTCTAGGCGTTTTTGTTCTGCTTCTTGCTTTTCTCTCTCTGCTTGAGCGGCTCTTTGTTCTGCTTCTAGGCGTTTTTGTTCTGCTTCTTGTTTTTCCTGCTGGGCTTGAGCTGCATTTTGTTGGGCTTCTAGAATTTCTCGTGTCACAAAAAATCCGCCACCTAATCCTAAAGCAGTTAACACAACAGTTATGATGATCATTCTTAACTTCAAATTGGAAAACTTAGCTGTTTTTTCAGTCGGTATTTGCTTACTCTCTACTTCTGTATTGATCAGGGTTTGTGGAAGGGTATCGGATTTTGGTGATATGATGACTGTGTTTAAATGGCTGGGTGGTAATATTGATGTATTATTTTCTACTAAATGTAAGTCTTGATACATCTCTGCTGCTGTTCGATACCGACTAGATAAATCTAGCTTGATAGATTTATCTAACACCTTGGCCAGTTTAGGTTCAAGATTGGGTACATGACTATGCCAATCCAGTTCCCCTGTAAGTTGACTGGTGTCAAACTCAATTGGTAATTTTCCGGTGAGGGTATAAATCATTGTTAGTCCCAGAGCATAGAGGTCTGTACTAAATACTGTTCGCCCGGCGCTCTGTTCGGGAGCCATAAAGCCTCTAGTTCCTACTATGACTGAACTGATGGTGGAACCTGACCCGAGGGTGACTGCTCCCATAGTTTCTTTGACTGCGCCAAAGTCAATTAATACGGGTAAGCGATCGCTGTCTCGTAGGATAATATTTTCTGGTTTAATATCTCGATGAATAATATTTTTGCTGTGAATATATTTCAGGGTATTAAGTAAAGAGGTGAGAATAGCGACTGCTTGCTCTGAGCTAATGATTCCCACTTGAGCCAGGTTTTTACCTTCAATATATTCTTGAACTAAATAAAATTGACCCTGATCCGCAAAGTAGCTGAGTAAAGTAGGAATTTGAGAACAATGGCTTCCGAGTTCTTCTAGCACTTCTGCTTCTTTACCGAAGAGTTTTTCAATCATTTCTGTGGAGGTATGATGACTCTGGGTAGCAGGTTTAAGGCGCTTCAACACCACCAAACGTTGGGAGGGAATTTGAGTATCGCGAGCTAGGAAGGTTTCACCAAATCCACCGGAACCCAGTGGACTAACGATTTCATAACGATTAAGGAGTAAGTTCTGCATATATAACTTCTATTTGATTGTGGGAACTGAGCTTTGTTTAATGCCAACTAAATTTGTTACTTACATAATCTTGGTTGTGATTTTTATTTTAAAGCTTCACTGAGAATAACAAAATGGAAACCTCGGCTTTTTAATTTGCTAATGATAGGTTGTATGGCGTTAACAGTGTTTTGACGATGGGGGCTTTCATCGGGATGGATCAAGGTGGGATTAGTGAGAAAGCCATCGTGCATCAAAATCACACCAGGGTTAATCACATTGGTGACAGCACGAATAATAGAAGCAACTGAACTGCTTTTTCTCCAATCATTAGTGTCAACTATCCATTGAATACTATTTAGTCCCAGTTGATGAACAATCTCTAATACCTGTGTATTTTGACGTCCATAGGGAGCCCGAAACCATTGAGTGGGATAATCCATCCCCAGACATTGGTTAATACTGTGTTCATTACTAATAATCTCCTGATGTTGTTGAGCAGGGGAAATCTGAGTAAATATAGGGTGACTATAGCTGTGATTGGCAATTTCATGTCCATCCTGATAAATATTTTTAAGAATCTCACAATTTTCTGCAATTTGTTTACCAACCACAAAAAATGTAGCTTTCACTTGATTTTTTTTGAGTATAGCTAGTATTTTGGGTGTGTATTCCTTTGTTGGACCATCATCGAAGGTTAAGGCTACAGATTGGCTTTTCATGGCTGCTAAAAAAGTAGACTTATTGTTAAGAGATAGGTCAATAAGTGGTTTATGTGGTTTTTTTTGATCTTGAATGGTTGTTTGAAAATAATTTTGCCAAGCTTTAGCTGCTAATTGATATTCTTGTAAAACTAATAGCTGTTGATTAGCATCATTATAAATAGTGGTATTTGAAGGTATTGATTTCATTACTTTTTGAGATAGTTCTAAATTATTAATCACCTGGCTAAGAATTTTTAAACCTTCCTGTGGATCTACATTTTTATTAATAGTATTTAGCTCCTCAATAGCTTTATATAAATTTTCTTTAGCTTTGAGAAGAATTAAATTATCATAACTCACTTCAGGTGAGGAATTACCATGGGGTTGCGAATTTTTAGTAACTGTGGAATCAGGCTTAGATGGGCTTAAAGTAGAAACTTCGGTCTGTTCTGGATGCTGTTTGAAAGCAGAATTTGATATATTTCGTCTGTTATTTTGATAATCCAACAAAAAGTACGAGGTGATTATCCCTAAAATTGTGCTAATTAAGATGATTATTGCGAAATATTTATGATTTGGCATGATCAAAAAACATTGGTAGTTATTGGGTAATTTTTCAAGTCTAATTAGAGGATGTCCTTCTTTTTTTGAATGATCAAGGTAACTATCAGATAAACTAAGCTATGCACAAGTAATAATTTCCAGTTGAGACTGATATTATCCCAACTAGGTTCATAGACATCGGTGATAGCAAATGGTGCTGGGATGCTAGTACCATCAGGAAGTAAAATAGGCTCTGGGACTAAAGCATTAATATTCACTAAAGACCCATAAGCTCCCACAGACCACCGACTAACCATTAACCAGGCGAGGTATTTACTGATTGCTTCAGTTTTAAAGAGTACTCCAGAGAAAATGATTTGCGGTAGTAGTAATACTACTAGGGCACTGTTAGCCTGAGTGCTGTTTTTAACAGCGGCGGAAACCATTAGCCCTAGACAGAAACAGGAGAATAATGTCAAAAAGCTGGTAATGGAAACGCCATAAAACCAGGGAACTGTTAGAGAATCTGGCGCAGCAAAACTGATGAGAATAGCAATGACCATGATTATGGTTTGTAAACAGGCTATTGCGGCAAGAACTACTACTTTTGAGGTTAAATAGCTAAAAGCGCTTAAATTAACTAGTCTCTCTCTTAAATAAATATCATTTTCTTTAACAATTTCTTGTAAAGAAGTACCTAAACCTATCCAAATAGCAGCACAAGTAAAGACCAAGACTACAGTTTGAGCTAGGGGAGCTAGTTTAGGGTTAGCTTCACTAGCGAGAATAAAGGGTTCTTGATCTGCTATGGCTAAATTAATCAGTAAAATACCAAGGGGTGCAGTGACTAGGGAGATAATTAAGTTCACTCGGTCTCGAATCACTAACTGTAGGTATCTCTGGGCTAATATCCAGGTTTGATCTACTAAAGAGGCCTGAACTTGGCGGGGTTTGGTTGTGATGATGTGGGAATTGCTCATACCCAAGCGTTGGTCAATATATTGGGTTTGATACCGTGACTGCTTAAATAGTTCCGCAGTTCTCATGACAATTTCTTGATTATCCAACTGAATATAAATATCTGCGAAATCTTTGTTATTTAAGTCAAAAAATACACAGGCATCCTCAAATGAGCCAAAGTAGCAGAGGTTACCACCTTGACCGAGAAATACAATGCGGTCACACAGATCAATATTACTTGTAGCATGGGTAACTAAAATGATGGTTCTGCCTTGATTAGCTAACTTTCTGAGCAGTTGCATCATTTTTTTATCTAAACCGGGGTCTAACCCTGATGTGGGTTCATCTAGAAAAAATAGTTTGGGATCGACTAATAACTCTACTCCGATGGAAACTCGCTTTAATTGTCCACCGCTGAGGTTTTTAACTAACACATCCCGACAGCCTAACATTTCAATTTGAGTGAGAGTTTTTTGAATAATCGAATTTAGATCGGTATCGGGGGGAAGTCTGAGTTTAGCTGCATATCTTAAGGCTTCTGTAACTGTTAATTCCTTGTGAATAATATCTGATTGAGGCACATAACCGATTTGATTGCGATAAATATTAAAGCTCTGTCTGAGGTTTTCTCCATTGATGTAAACTGTGCCTTGGTTTGTAGGTTGAATCCCCAGTAAGGTTTTCATTAAAGTAGATTTACCGGCTCCACTTCCCCCAACTAAAGCAACTAGTTGGCCTGGCTCTATGGCTAAAGAAATCTTATTGAGTAAAACTTTTTGCGAGTTTTTATTTTTAACAACTCTAAAAATGTTCTTAGCGTCAATGCGAATATAATTACCAGTGTCAGAGATGACTAATTCATCCCCTTGTAAGACCAAAGTATAAGGAACAATTTTAATAACTGCGCCAGAGGTGAGATGAGTTTTACCATTGACTTTTGTACCATTGACAAAAACGCCATTAGTACTGCAATCATACAAGATATATTCCCCTGATCTGATATATTCAATCACCGCGTGTCTACGGGAAATGGTGGGGGCGATAATTTGTAGGTTAGCTGCGGGGTCTCTACCCACAACGGTTGACTTTTCCTTGAGAGAGATGGATGAGAAAAATGAACTTTTCTGCTGATGAGAACTACTGCTAGGGTGATGAAATTCTAATGTTACTAAAATGTTAAAATTTTGACCTATTTTAATAATATCTCCGTTTTGTAGGGAATATCCTAAATTATGACTGATTAAATGATTCTTTATAAAGAGTTTATTACTACTTGGTTGAAGGCGATCGCCATCATAAATGTAGTAATTTCCGTCAACTTCCACTAAAGTAGCTTGACAGCGACTAATTACTTTCCAGTCTGCGGGTACTAATAGGTCTGCTAGTTGGGGATCTCTGCCTATGATATGTTGGCTTTGGGTAAGTTCAAATTTGGGGAGTGTTTGACCCTGATTGGTAAGAATAATATAGGGTCTAGAGGTTGGGGTCATGCTAATGGATTGATCTAAGTAATAAATGTTACTGTGTTATTGGTTAATTAGTCAAAAACTAGGTTTAAATGTCTTGTTTTTGATCACGGTTGTTTATATGTAGATAGCGCTTTGAGTTCTTAAATATACTTAAGTAGCAATAATATCTGTAACATTGTATAAAATTTCTTGCATCTATCTTAAGACATATTTTTTATGTTTATGGGTAGCAAGGTTGTGTAATCAAGGTCACAAAAAGCAAAACCGGAGGGGGATAACCTCCGGTGTGGTCAGAATTTATCGGGGAATAAAGTTCAAATTTGACCGGTAAAGACTCGTTGAGCAGGTCCTGTCATGTAAATTCGTTGGTTGGTTTCTGACCATTCAATTTGCAACGGACCACCAGGTAATTCTACGGTGGCGGTGCGATCGCATTTTCCGGTTAACACCCCTGCTACCAGGGAAGCACAAGCACCAGTCCCACAAGCTAATGTAATACCTGCTCCTCTTTCCCACACCCGCATTTTTAAATAGTCGCGACTGACTACTTGAATAAATTCCGTGTTTGTCCGTTGGGGAAAGGCTGGATGATGTTCAAATTGAGGGCCAATAATTTCTAGGTCAATGGCGGCGACATCTTCCACAAAGGTGATACAGTGGGGATTCCCCATACTTACACAGGTAACTTCCCAGGTTTTACCTGCTACTTCTAAGGGTTGATTAATCACTTTTGTCTGAGCAGTCCCTAGGGTTGTGGGAATTTCCCCAGCTAGCAACCGGGGTAAACCCATATCTACCTTGACTTGACCATCAGTCATGAGTTGGGGTGTAATTACACCTGCTAGGGTATGAATATGATATGAATCTTTGGTTCTAGATTCCCCTTCTAAGTCAGCTAAAAATCTGCCTAAACAACGAATACCATTACCACACATTTCCGGTTCTGAACCATCAGAATTAAAAATCCGCATAGTATAATCAGTACCGCTTTCTCCTGGTAAGGCAAAAATTACACCATCAGCACCAATGCCAAAATGGCGATCGCATAACTTAACTGCTTGTTCAGGAGTCAACAATGGTAAAGATGACAAGCGATTATCTATTAAAATAAAATCATTCCCCAAACCATGATACTTAGTAAATTCTGTTGCCATCTTCCCTAGAATAAATTATCAATGACTAGAGGAAATTATAACGAAAATGCCGACATACCCCACCTCAAAAAGATGGGGTTTTACCTACCATGAATAAATTTAACTAACTGTGGCGCGTGTTGATTCAGTATCAATGGGTTTGATGAAGTAAAGACGCAACATATGGGAAATAATCGCCAAAGTGGGGGGGATTTTTTGCCAGAACTTGATAATTCCAGGGCGATTACTTTCCTTAATTTCCGTCAGTCTCTGGGTGTTGATGAAACACTGTTCTAATCGCCAGAAAAATTCGGGGTGATTAGTATCTAAAATTATAGGAAAAGCCCTGGCTGAGGTGTTATTAGTCTCCTGGATGACTGTATTATTGTATTTGCGCGGGTGTATACCAATGGCTTCATAAAATGTAGCCCGTTCAAATACTGTAATGGTATGGGTGACAAATACAGTCAACAAAAAGAACCGCACCCACAATCGTGCTTTCCAATTGTTCCATAATTTTGGTTGCGATCGCAACAGTGCTTTAAAGAAATCCCCATGACGGTTTTCATCCTGACACCAACTTTCAAACTTGCGGAATAGAGGATAAAATTGATATTCAGGATTTGCCTGTATATGACGGTGGATTAAGATGTAACGCCAGTAACCAATTTTCTCCGAGAGGTAGACTGTATAAATTACCCATTCTGGAGGGAAAAAAGTATATGTACGGTGTTTAGTCAGATAACTTAAGTCTAGAGACAGATTAAAATCTGCCATAGATTTATTGAGAAATCCCGCATGGCGTGCTTCATCCCGTGCCATATAATTAAAAGCATCAGCCAAGAGGGGATTTTTAGCTTTGAGTCTGCGGGATAATTCTTTAAACAGCAAAAACCCCGAAAACTCTGAAGTACATGAACGCTCTAAAAAGTCAATAAAAGCGCGGCGTTTTTCTCCATCAACGTGTTCCCAAGATTGCTGAAACTCTTCATCGCGCACGAAGTGATGGCGGTTATAGTCAGCGCGCAACTCGGCGACAATGGCCTCCAACTCAGTCTCATGCGCGGAAATATCTAAATTAGCCACCGCTTCAAAGTTAGTGGTATAAAAGCGAGGCGTTAACAAAGTTTCCTGAACAGGTGCTTTAATCCCTGGTTTCGTGTAATTGGGGTTGGGAGTTTCAATAGACTTAACCATGAGACTGCTTTCATGTTTGATCTTTTCATATTTATATAAGCATAAATTATCAAAATGACACATCAGTTAAATTATTGAAAAGTAATTTTAGATAAATAACCTTAACTACCAATTGCTAATTCTGATTTTATCCAGTAATCCAGGGAACCGAGAGACTATTTATTAACAAACTTTCTCTGTAGTCAGATGCTAAATGTGTACAGTAAAAGCCAGCCAAATCTAAAGAAATATTAATAAGTTTATAGCTATACAAATATTAATAGTTAAATTATTTTATGAGAGAACAATAATGCGATGCCTACCACCAATGATAATCGCAGCTAATTTCTACAGTTTAGCCTATTTGGTGGGAGTCAACACATCACGCATTGGGGAAACTCTTTAGACTAGATAACAGCGAAAGCAGAGAAATTTATTAGTAGTTTGATTTCCGCCGCGCTACATGAGGCGGGATGGTTACAGTTTTTTGGAGGTTTTGATGGTTTTTGTCTTGCCTGGTGTTAAATTTGATCTAAATATGATCCAAAAGTATGATACTCCTGCACCCCGATATACAAGTTATCCACCTGCTACGGAGTTAAATACAGAATTTATTGCAGGTGATTTTCGCACCGCCATCACCGCATCCAACTACCGAAAATCTCCCCTGTCTTTATACTTCCATATCCCCTTTTGTCAGACTGCTTGTTACTTTTGTGGCTGTAATACAGTAATTTCTCAAAACAAGAATATTGCCAAACCTTATATAGAACATTTGGCGCGAGAAATCAAGAACATGGCGCGCTTAATTGATCAAGACAGAAAAGTCCTGCAAATTCATTGGGGTGGTGGTACACCCAACTATTTAAATCAGGAACAGGTCAAATTTTTGTGGAAACAAATTACAGATAACTTTAATATTGATTCCCAAGCTGAAATTTCCATTGAAATTAATCCCAGTTATCTCGATAAAGACTATATTTTCTTTCTGCGTGAGGTGGGGTTTAACCGGATTAGTTTTGGTATTCAAGACTTTAACCCCCAAGTACAAATTGCTGTGAATCGTCTCCAACCAGAAGCATTACTGTTTGATGTCATGGATTGGATTAAAGCAGCCAAGTTTGATAGTGTGAATGTAGACCTAATTTATGGTTTACCCCATCAAACTCTCCAGACCTTTCGGGAAACAGTCAGCAAAACCATTGCATTAGATCCTAACCGCATTGTTGTGTTTAACTTCGCCTATGTACCATGGATGAAACCAGCACAAAAAAATATTCCCCAAGCTGCATTACCGCAACCCCAGGAAAAGTTAGAAATCCTCAAAATGACCATTGAGGAACTGACAAATAGTAAGTATCTCTTTATTGGTATGGATCATTTTGCTAAACAAAATGATGAACTAGCGATCGCCCAACAAAATCGTACCCTCCAGCGTAACTTTCAGGGATACACCACCCACGCAGGAACCGAACTATTAGGCTTTGGTGCTACATCTATTAGTATGCTCCATGATGCTTATGTACAGAACCACAAGCAGTTAAAGAATTATTATCAGGCGATCGCCTCGGATATTTTACCTATAAGTAAAGGTGTTAAACTTACTCAAGATGATATCATCAGAAGGGATGTAATCATGTGTATTATGTCTCACTTTCATCTGCATAAGCAAGATATAGAAGACAAACATCACATCAGTTTCGATGAATATTTTACCCATGAACTAGAGGCTTTAGCACAACTGCAAGCTGATGGACTGGTGAACATATCAAACAAAGACATAGAGGTGACAGATATTGGTAGGTTATTAGTCAGAAATATTGCTGTTATATTTGACAATTATCATCAAACCAAAGAACAGCGATTTTCCCGAGCAATTTGATATTGATGATTAATGTATAGAATATTGTTTTACCCCACCCTAACCCTCCCCTTGTCAGGGGAGGGAAAACCTTTGCGACCTTTGCGCGTACTTAGCGACCTTTGCGTTTAAACACCGTACAGGCGATCGCCCCAAAGCTCCCCGACTTCTAGCTAAATTATGGTGGGGTATCTCTAATTATGTGAAAAGTCCGGGAGCTAAACTTACCCAAAGTGGAATAACCTATAACATAGTAACTACTCACACCACCTAGGGTATCTCCACCAAAAATGACAGCAGCAACCCCCCAAAGCCTAAATAAATTCGTCAACTTTTGTCACCAACACATCAAAGGACAAGAAAAACAAGAAGCGCAAACATTCTTAGACCGATTTTTCCGAGCTTTTGGACACCAAGGAGCATTAGACGCGGGGGCGAAATTTGAAGAACCCATCAAAAAAGGGAGTAAAAAAGGTAAAACCGGGTTTGCTGACCTAGTGTGGAAACCCCGCGTATTAATTGAAATGAAAAAACGCGGCGAAGACCTAAGTAAACATTACTCCCAAGCATTTGATTACTGGACAAGATTAGTACCCCAACGCCCCAAATACGTCATATTATGTAACTTCGATGAATTTTGGATATTTGACTTTGACATTCAGCTAGATACACCCGTAGATCAAATATCCCTAGAGCAGCTACCAGAAAGAGCGGGAGCCTTTACCTTTATGGAAATTGGCAATAAAACTCCCGTATTCAACAACAACCAGGTAGAAGTCACAGAAAGAGCCGCCCGACGCATGGGTCAATTACTCCTAGAACTAGAAAACCGGAAAATTGACAAACCAACAGCACAAAGGTTTATTTTGCAATGCGTCTTAGCTATGTTTGCTGAAGACAGACAACTATTACCAAGGGATATGTTTATTTCCTGCGTTCAGGACTGTATTAATGGCGCAAGTTCCTACGACCTTTTAGGTAACTTATTCCGCGAAATGAACCGACCGGGAAAAACCCCAGCGGGACGTTATCAAGGCGTAGAGTATTTTAATGGCGGGTTATTTTCCCACATTGAACCAGTG
>NZ_JAQMUH010000054.1:0-22764 GCF_028331025.1 Anabaenopsis arnoldii
GGGTTTTGAGGTTTTGCTGTGGGTGATTTCCCCTAGGACGGGAAGGGGTAGGAGTAATATACAGGTAATAATGGCGAGGTGGGGTTTCATGGGTGCTGGGGGTATAGGGTGTATTTATTATATCTGTTGTTAAACGCAAAGGGGCGCAAAGGTGGGCGCAAAGGTACGCAAAGGTACGCAACAGATCCCCGACTTCTTCCATAACCTAGGGAGTTATTGAATATTTGGGAGAGAAGTCGGGGATCTTGCACCCCCTCTCACAGATCCCCGACTTCTAGCTAAAGATAATCAAATAGATGATTTTCTAGTCAGATTTATCTGACTTTAGCTTTGAGACGGGGGTTTCTAACCCCCGGTTCCTTGAATTGGTGGCTTTGTGTTTGCTCGGTGAGCAAAATTAGGCTACTCACGGGTAAACTGGGAGAATTGACACCAGTTAGAAGATTTTCCTATGGCTGTATTTTTATTGGAAGTTGGTACAGAAGAATTACCCGCCAGTTTTCTAGGTGATGCCATATTACAATGGCGATCGCGCATTCCCCAAAGTTTAGAAGCTTATGGTCTCACCAGCGCCACTGTAGAAGTTTACGGTACTCCCCGGCGGTTGGCGGTGCTAATTACAGGTCTACCGTCCCAACAACCAGACCGAGAAGAAGAAATCAAAGGACCCCCCGCCCAAGCTGCTTTTAAGGATGGTAAACCCACACCAGCAGCAACTGGATTTGCCAAAAAGCAAGGTGTAGATATAGCCGCTTTCTCTATTCGTCCCACAGACAAGGGGGATTTTGTCTTTGTTAAGAAAAGCATTGCTGGTCGTCCCGTGGCGGAAATCTTGACGGAACTAGTTCCCCAGTGGATTTCTGGTTTAGAAGGTAAGCGGTTAATGCGCTGGGGTGATGGGGATATGCGGTTTTCTCGCCCCATTCGTTGGCTAGTGGCGCTGTTAGATGATGTAGTTTTACCTATAGAGTTGGTGAATGGTCACCAGACAATTACCAGCGATCGCATTTCCCGGGGTCATCGTGTTTTACATCCCCAACCTGTAAGCATTCCCCAAGCGACAGATTACGTCAACACCCTACGCCATGCTGCTGTCATTGTTGACCCCACAGAACGAGCCAAGATAATTTACAGCGAAGTAGAAGCAGCAGCCCACAAAGCCGGTGGGTCTACCGTATTTTACCCGGACTTGTTAGCAGAAGTCACCAACCTAGTAGAATACCCAACCGCCGTAGTGGGTAAGTTTGAACCAGAATTTTTGCAGTTACCCACAGAGGTAATTACAGAGGTTATGGTCACACACCAGCGTTACTTCCCCGTATTTACAGATACTCAAAGTAAAGAACTATTACCCAACTTTATCACCGTTGCCAATGGCGACCCCCATAAATCAGATATGATCGCCGTGGGCAATGAGAGGGTAATTCGTGCTAGGCTAGCAGATGGCAAGTTTTTCTACCAAGCTGATTTAGCAAAACCCTTAGAAAGCTATTTACCTCAGTTAGAAACAGTCACTTTTCAGGAAGAACTAGGTTCAATTCGGACCAAAATAGATAGAATAGTCACAATTGCTAATTACATCAGCAGCCAATTACAACTAGAAGCACAGCAAACCCAAAAAATCCAACGAGCAGCTTTATTATGTAAAGCTGACCTAGTTAGTCAAATGGTGTATGAATTCCCAGAACTCCAAGGAATTATGGGGGAAAAATACGCCTTAGCTAGTGGTGAAGATGTGGAAGTAGCTAACGCCATTGTCCAACATTACCTACCCACAGGCGCAGGGGACAGTTTACCCACAACCCTCACATCCCAAATTGTCGGTTTAGCAGATAGACTAGATACCTTAGTCAGTATCTTTGGGTTGGGTTTAATTCCCACCGGTTCCTCAGACCCCTTTGCTTTACGTCGGGCGGCAAATGCAGTAATTAATATTACTTGGTTTGCTAATTTGCCCATCAATTTAGCAAATTTATTAACCCAAATTACAGCAGACTTTGCCGCCAAATACCATAAAGACCCGCAGACATTAACCGCAGCTTTAGCAGAATTTTTCTTACAACGCATTCGCACCTTACTACAAGACGAAAAGCAAATAGACTATGACCTAGTTAACGCCGTCCTGGGAGAAAATGACCCAGAATATACACAACGAGCGTTAGAGGATTTACTAGATGTGCGCGATCGCGCCTTATATTTGCAACAAATCCGCAATGATGGTACACTCGATAAAATATACGAAACCGTCAACCGTTCCACCAGACTAGCAGCCCAAGGCGACTTAGACCAACAGCAGTTAGAACCCACCAACTTAATTCAAACGCAACTATTCCAAAAGTCATCAGAGGAATCATTCCATAACGCCCTAGTAGAATTAGTACCATCAACTCAAAAGGCAAAGGAAACCCGCAATTACCAATTGTTAATAACAGGACTAGCAAAAATTGCTCCTACCGTGGCCAGATTCTTTGATGGTGAAGATAGTGTTTTAGTCATGGACCCCAATCCCGACATCAAACGCAATCGCCTATACCTCCTAGGACTACTGCGGAACCATGCGCGGGTACTCGCTGACTTTGGTGCCATAGTGAAAAATCTTTAGCCGCGTAAATTTCCCCATTTAGGCTGAGAAATTTAACAAAACCTATCCCCGGAAGCAACAAAAAATTAGTTTAATTGTTGCCAAGAAGCGTTACCATAATTAATGCTTAACCAGGGAAATACGCTACAGTCTATGCCTAAAGCCTCAGTGATTGGGTTGGGAAAGTCCGGTATTGCTACCGCTAGATTATTAAAACGGGAAGGTTGGGAGGTAGTGTTAACTGATAGTCACACCTCTACCAACCTCCTCCAACAACAAGAACAACTTGCAGCCGAGGGAATTACCGTAAAATTAGGGTATTCCCTTGATTTAAATAGTCCGGATTTATCTGATTTAATTGTTGTCAGTCCCGGTGTACCTTGGGATATTCCCGTATTAGTCGAAGCGCGAGCATTAGGTATTGAAACCATCGGTGAAATGGAACTCGCTTGGCGACATTTGCAATCTTCCCCCTGGGTAGGCATTACCGGTACTAATGGCAAAACCACCACTACAGCTTTGATTGCGGCAATATTTCAAGCAGCTGGACTAAATGCCCCCGCCTGTGGTAATATTGGTTATGCTGCCTGTGAAGTAGCTTTATCTGAAAAATTACCTGACTGGGTAATAGCAGAAATTAGCAGTTATCAAATAGAGTCTTCATTTACCCTAGCACCCCGCATAGGTATTTGGACGACTTTTACACCAGACCATCTGGCGCGCCACAAAACTTTAGAAAATTACTACAATATTAAAGCTAAGTTATTAGTTAATTCTCATTTTCAAGTATTTAATGGTGACGACCCCTATTTAAATAAAATGGGTATTAGCCATTGGCCTGATGCCTATTGGACAAGTGTCAAAGGTGAAGATTTTTTACTGGGAAAACAAGGCTTTTATATTCAAGATGGTTGGGTAGTGGAAAAA
Organism: Anabaenopsis arnoldii; assembly: GCF_028331025.1. Taxonomy (NCBI): domain Bacteria; kingdom Bacillati; phylum Cyanobacteriota; class Cyanophyceae; order Nostocales; family Nodulariaceae; genus Anabaenopsis; species Anabaenopsis arnoldii. The sequence continues at coordinate 3,509 of NZ_JAQMUH010000054.1, forward strand.
TTAGAGCCTAACCCCACACCCAAAAAAGTTATCTTAGCCTCTGCTTTGCGAATGGTGGGAGAACATAACCGCCAAAATCTGTTAATGGCGGTAGCAGCAGCTAGGTTAGCGGGAATTGAACCCCATACTATTGATACTGCTATTCGCCAATTCTCCGGGGTTCCCCATCGGTTAGAACATATTTGTACTTGGGAAGGTATTGACTTTATTAATGATAGTAAAGCCACTAATTATGATGCATCTGAAGTTGGGTTGGTTTCTGTCAACAGTCCAGCAATTTTAATTGCAGGTGGGGAAGCTAAACCTGGGGATGATACCGCCTGGTTAACTCAAATTCAAGCCAAAGCTGCGGCGGTTTTATTAATTGGGAATGCAGCATCAGCATTTGCTCAACGTCTCCAAGAAGTGGGTTATAGTAATTACGAAATTGTGGAGACCATGGATAAGGCGGTTCCGCGGTCAGCAGAATTAGCCCAACAATATCAAGCCTCCGTGGTGCTGTTATCTCCCGCTTGTGCGAGTTTTGACCAATACCCCAATTTTGAAGTACGGGGTGAGGATTTTCGTAATTTGTGTTTGGCTTGGTCTGCTGCACATTAATCTCAAATATAGTTGACTATGGACTATGAACTATGGACTAATGACTAATGACTAATGACTAATGACTAATGAGTATGGATTACCGGGATGCTGGGGTTGATGTTGAAGCGGGTAGAGCCTTTGTAGATCAAATTCGCAATTTAGTTCACAGCACTTTTAGACCGGAAGTAATCGGCGGTTTAGGTGGTTTTGGTGGTTGCTTCCAACTACCAAGCGGTTTTAAAGAACCAGTTTTGGTTTCCGGGACTGATGGTGTGGGTACAAAGTTGAAAATCGCCCAAGTTCTCAACCGCCATGATACAGTGGGCATTGATTTAGTGGCTATGTGTGTTAACGACGTGTTGACATCAGGTGCAGAACCACTGTTTTTTTTGGATTATGTGGCTACAGGTAAGTTAGAACCCCAGCAGCTCACGGAAGTGGTAGCAGGTATCGCCGCTGGGTGTAAACTGGCGGGTTGCGCTTTATTAGGGGGCGAAACCGCAGAAATGCCTGGTTTTTACCAAGTCGGTGAGTACGACTTGGCGGGGTTCTGTGTGGGAATTGTGGAAAAAAGCCAGATGTTGGATGGTTCCCAAGTAAAAGTTGGGGATGTGGCGATCGCACTTCCTAGTACTGGTGTACACAGTAATGGCTTAAGTTTAGTCCGCAAAATTGTTGACACCAACGCTTTGGCTTGGGATGAACGCCCACAGTTATTAGGTGGCCAAACCATAGGGGAAGCCTTCCTCAAACCTACACAAATTTACGTTAAGCCTGTTCTGGGAGCGCTGAAAGCTGAGTTAGAAATTCATGGTATGGCCCATATTACCGGTGGAGGCTTACCAGAGAATTTACCCAGATGTTTAGGTAAAAATCAAAGTATTCATATTCAATCTGATAGTTGGACTATTCCCCCTATATTCCAATGGCTGGCTCAGGTCGGCTCAGTTAGTGCCGAGGCAATGTACAATACTTTTAACATGGGCATTGGTTTTGTGCTGTTAGTACCACCCCATCAAGCAGAACAGACAATTAATTTCTTTCAATCACAGGATGTCTCCGCTGTGGTAATTGGTGAGGTGATCAATGGTTCTGGTACATTGACCGGTTTACCATTGTCCACATGATCAGTTATCACGAAGGCGGGATGAAATCCGCATTTAAAGACTTTAGCCTTCTGTAATGCTATCTTTTCGTATTTAAACACATTAACAGAGGATCCAATGAAACAGCTCCTTAACCCCATATTTAGCCTTAAAAAATATATAGCTCCCCTAATTGTCGTCTTGTTGATGCTCGTGCTGGGTTCTTCTGTATTTGCAACCCCGGTATTGGCTACAGGTGTATATCAAATTCCCAACCTCACCGCCAATAACTGGGTTTTAGATCAAGGTGAGATTATTAGTCGCATCAGTGAAGGTAAAATCAGCAACGCCTTTGAGGATTTGGCTAAAAAAACCGGTAACCAAGTCCGATTTGTCACCATTCGTCGCCTGGATTATGGGGAAACACCAGAAAGTTTTACTCAAGCACTCTTTGAAAAGTGGTTTCCCACTCCAGCAGAACAGGCTAATCAAATATTATTGGTACTAGATACCGTTACCAATGGTACCGCTATTCTCACAGGTGAGTCCGTTAAGTCTTTATTGACTGATGCTATTGCCGAAAGTGTAGTTACAGAAACTTTAGCTATACCATTAAGAGACGGTAACAAATACAACCAGGCATTTGTAGATGCGAGCGATCGCCTAGTTACCGTCCTCTCTGGTCAACCAGATCCCGGTCCACCGCAAGTTATGGAAACCGTACAGGTAGAAAGTACCTTTACCAAAGCCGAAGATACTGATCAAGGTAACGCCACTGCTTGGGTAGTAGGACTTTTAATTGCTGCTACCATTATCCCTATGGCTACTTACTTTGTTTACCAAGTCAACCAACCATCATCGGGAGGCTAACTTTAGTCCTGAAGATACTCTTTCCCTGTTACCAAAGCTACCTCAGCCCGGAGAAATTCCCGACCTAAATAAGACGCATGGTCTAACTTAGTCACTGGACAGGGGTGAGTTGCTTCAAAAATATTTACACAAAGTTCCTTAGCCGTCCGCCCACTAAAAACCGTTGTATGAGTTCGTTCCACTTTTCCCTTAGCAGGAATGACCTTCCCGGTTTCAGGATCGACGGCTAAACCTTGGTCGTTAATCACATTTGTGAAATGCTTGGCGTAAATTAACCCCGCGGATCGATCTAAATAGATAATGAAATATCCGCTAGGGTCAAGCTCAATGTAACGTTGGGAAAGTTTATTATCAATTGCCGCTAAATCTTCAAGTATTAAATCCATAACCATTCTAAAAAGGCAAACTTCTATCTACAGGTTTTTACACCCATATTAAGTGTAATTCCTATCAAAACATAGTGGGAGCCGGAGAACCCCTACTCTTTACAGAGGGGATGAAACGTGACTCAAAAGGATTTATCCTATCGTATCCTTAACACAAAAAGCTTTGACAAAGCATTTCTGTTCAGTTATAATAAGAAATCATCCATAAATATGGTGAAAAACCCAAAAGATGATCTGCCTAAGTAGCCACACAGCTAAATATAACCTTAGCCAAGGTGGGTAGGGGAGCTTTGACACTCCCAAAACAATGTGATTTATTTAATAGATTAAGTAAATCATATCGTAAACGTTGCGTAGCATGGCTTAGGCCTGCGTAGCAACATCAGTTTAGAATCCCCTGTGTTTCAACCAGGGGAGATGTCAAGTTCAACTTATCTGATTTAAATTGGCAAGCGATTAATATCTTTGTTATGACCAATTACTACCATTGCTGTACCACGCTCTAATCGCTTAGTAGGTTCGGGATTGATTTTAAATTTGCCATCCTGACTCACGGCTAATAAATTCAAGCCATAACGGTTACGCAGTTGCAGATCAGAGATAGTTTTACCATGAAATTCATCAGGGACAATCATCTCCACAATACTATTCTCTGGGTCAAGGTCAAATCGGTCTAGAATAGATGGTTTAGTTAGTGAGCGTGCTAGGGCGCAACCAGCTTCATATTCCGGGAAAACTACATGATCAGCACCCACTCGTTTTAACAGCTTACGGTGAACTTCACTAGAAGCTTTAGCCACCACATGAGGAACACCTCCCTCTTTGACATTCAAGGTAGTAATAATACTTTCTTGAATGTAGTTACCAATAGCTATGATTACTGTATCAAACTCAAACATCCCCGCCTCTTTGAGTGCTGCGGGTTCCGTTGAGTCTAGCTGTAAAGCATGACCAACTATCTCCTCATGTAATGCTTCTGATACTAGCTTTTCGTCAACATCTGTTGCTAGTACTTGGTAACCCAACTTATGTAATGTTGAACATACAGACCTACCAAAACGACCTAACCCAATTACAGCAAATTGGTGGTTATCTCGACGCAAACTGCGAAAAAAGCCTATAGATGACAGATTCACATTTGTTATCCTTATTTTTACGCCCCGACAACAGGGTAAGAATAGGCACAGTAAAATTAGTGAAAAGTTTTACTTTTTTGCCTACTCATTCATATTTTATCAGGTGAAGTTGCTGCCATCGCTTCCCCTTATCCTACCAGTAAATTTTCTTCAGGATAGTGTACCCTACTGGGGCGGGGGTCTCCCAACATAGCAGCCATCAACAGTAAAACACCCACTCGTCCCACATACATTGTGACGATTAAAATCAGCTTGGCTGGTACTGAGACGCTACTAGTGATACCCGTAGACAGACCCACAGTAGCAAAGGCTGATACAACCTCAAACAAAAGTTCAATAAAACTCAATGTTGGATCTGTCAAAGAAATTAAAGTAGTTGATAACACAAGCATACCTACAGAACCAACTAAAACACCAACGGCTTTTAAAATTAAAGATATTGCTATTTTACGTTCATATAATAAAACCTCTTCCTTGCCTTGGAGAATTGATTTAGTACAGCTGGTGAGCACCCTTAAGGTTGTAGTTTTAATACCTCCTCCCGTCCCGCCAGGACTAGCACCAATAAACATAAAGGCAATGGTAATAAACAGACCAGCCGATGTCATTTTACCGATATCAATGGTATTAAAACCAGCCGTTCTGGTAGTGACAGATTGGAACCAAGCTGATAGTAACTGCCCCGGTAAATTAACTAAACCTAATGTTGCTGTATTTTTTATTTCTATGGCAAAAAACGCCATTGTTCCTAGACATAGCAATAATATTGTTGTACTAGCTGCTACTTTAAAATCTAGAGAAAATACTAGACTTTGCGGTTTCCTCAGCAGGCGATCGCGTAACCAAAGATACATTTCTAAGATGACCTGATAACCAATACCGCCAAAAATTATCAACATTGTAATTGTAAACACTACCAAGAAAGATGACTGATATCCCATTAAGCTGTCTGGGAATAAACTAAAACCGGCATTATTCCAAGCCGAAATACTATGAAAAATAGCCAGCCAAATTCCTGTACCCCAGCCATAATCAGGAACAAACGCCGGTACAAGTAAGAAAATACCTGTAATTTCAAAAATCATAGTTGTGGCAATAATTGACCGGATAACTTGGGCGCTACCACTCATTCCCGGTCGGTCTAAAGTTCGTTGGATGGCGATTTTTTGCCGCAGGTTAAATTTCCGCCCCACCAGCATAATTAGAAAGGTGGTGGTTGTCATATACCCCAACCCACCAATTTGAGCCAACAGCAGAATACACAACTGACCCCAAAAAGAAAAATCTGTACCAGTATCAACTACAGCCAAGCCAGTGACGCAAACGGCGGAAGTGGCAGTAAATAGCGCCACAATCGGGTCATTCCAACTACCACTGCTAGTAGAAAAAGGCATCATCAGCAGGATAGTCCCCACGGTGATGACAGCTAAAAATCCCAAGCAAACTGTGCGAGAAACGGTCATAAACAGATAAATACTTACAAATTCTTCTAGAAACCATAGACTCTGTTAACAGCCCTGGAAGAAAAAACACTATTATTCAAATAAAAACACACATGGTAGCCTACGAGTATGTTTATTTAAATTCGGCATTGTTTTAACACTGCTTTCATCATGAGTGAAACTCTTTACCAAAAAATACAGCAATTTTATGATGCTTCCTCTGGTCTGTGGGAACAGATTTGGGGCGAACATATGCACCATGGCTACTACGGTGTAGATGGTCAGGAACAACAGAAAAACCGCCGACAGGCTCAAATTGATTTAATCGAAGAAGTCCTCAACTGGTCTGGGGTGCAGACCGCAGAAAATATTCTCGATGTGGGTTGTGGTATTGGCGGTAGTTCTCTTTACTTGGCAGGTAAGTTTAATGCCCAAGCCACAGGAATTACTTTGAGTCCCGTACAAGCCGCTAGAGCCAAGGAACGCGCCCAAGATGCCGGTTTGAGTGGTAGGACTCAATTTCAAGTCGCAGACGCGCAAGCAATGCCTTTTCCTGATGATTCCTTTGACTTAGTATGGTCACTAGAAAGTGGCGAACATATGCCGGATAAAACTAAGTTTTTGCAAGAGTGCTATCGAGTCTTGAAACCAGGTGGTAAGCTGATTCTAGTCACCTGGTGTCATCGTCCCACCCAGAATGCACCATTGACAGCAGATGAACAAAAGCATTTACAAGATATTTATCGCGTCTATTGTCTACCTTACGTGATTTCCTTACCGGAATATGAGGCGATCGCCCGTCAACTACCATTAAACCATCTTCGCACTGCTGATTGGTCAACAGCCGTGGCTCCATTTTGGAATATTGTCATTGATTCGGCCTTCACCCCCCAGGCGATTTTTGGCTTACTTACTTCTGGTTGGACAACTATTCAAGGCGCATTATCACTGGGATTAATGCGTGATGGTTATCAGCGTGGCTTGATTCGCTTTGGGTTGTTATCCGGTAACAAGTAGGGGGAAAATTCTCATTTACCATTCCTTTATCTATAACTTTCATGAGTCAAATTTCTCCCAATGCTGCTAATTTTTCCAAGAACTGGGCTTATGCCTTTTGGAAGTTTTCCCGCCCACACACAATTATTGGTACAAGTTTGAGTGTGTGGGGCTTGTATTTGATTGCGGTTGCTATCTCCTCTGTGGGTTTTTCCCTTGTGCAACTCATTTCTGTTCTGGGTGCGTGGATTGCCTGTTTATGTGGCAATGTTTATATTGTGGGTTTGAATCAACTCCAAGATGTGGAAATTGACAAGATTAATAAACCTCATTTACCCCTAGCATCCGGGGAATTTTCTCGCCAGCAAGGTCAGTTAATTGTCATAGTTATGGGTATTTTAGCCCTAGTTGTAGCTGGGCTAACTGGGCCTTTTCTCTTGGGGATGGTGGCTGTGAGTTTGGTAATTGGTACGGCTTATTCTTTACCACCCATTCGCCTAAAGCGATTTCCCTTCTGGGCCGCACTGTGTATTTTTTCAGTGCGGGGAACTATTGTGAATTTGGGGCTATTTTTGCATTTTAATGCAGCATTAGAACAAAAACCAGGAATTCCCTTGGCGGTTTGGGTGCTGACAATCTTTATCTTGGTGTTTACCTTTGCCATCGCTATCTTTAAAGATATCCCTGATATAGAAGGCGATCGCCTTTACAATATCAATACTTTCACCATCGCACTCGGCCCACAAGCAGTATTTAATTTGGCCCTATGGGTGCTAACTTTTTGCTATTTGGGTGTCACTCTAGTTGGTGTAATGGGTTTTACCGCCATTAACCCAGTATTTTTGGTGGTTAGTCATCTAGTAGTCCTGGCGGGGATGTGGATGCGAAGTTTAGCCGTAGACTTACAAGACAAAACTGCGATCGCGCAATTCTACCAATTTATCTGGAAACTTTTTTACCTCGAATATATCATGTTCCCTCTTGCCTGTCTTTTAGGGTAAAATTATGCTAGAAACTTTAAAAATACCTGATATTCTGGCCGTAACCTCAGTTATTGTCGCTATCCTCATTCTGGGTTATTTCTCTTGGAAAACCTTAATTACCTCCAACGCTTTCCAAAAAGGGGTAAATCTTTATCAACAAAAAGACTATGAGGGTGCAAAAGCAGCTTTTGTGCGGGTAATTTCTCTCAACTCCACTAATGATGTCGTGCGCTTACTCTTGGGAGATATTTTCAAGGAGCAAGGCAATGTCAAACAAGCAACAGAATTATATCAAGAAGTGATTCGCCGCAGTCCTAAAAATCCAGATGCCTATTTGCGTTTAGCAAATGTTTTCATGGATGCAAATCAGCTAGAGTCAGCCACAATCAATTTACAACAAGCACAAGCCTTATTGCAAAAACAGCGTCAACCCCAAAGGGCTGAAAAAATTAGTCATCTATTGCAGAAAATTACCGCTAAATCTGGTAATCCAGTCTAGTTTGAATGAACATTGTTCCCCGCTCCTCCCCGTCCTGAGTGAGTAGCGTGGGTAAACTTCCTCAGTGCCCTTGTGTATTCAAGGTATTGTGGGGAGTTTCAAAAAGTGTGTAATAATTAAGCCGATATGCTTGCAGCAGCGCTTCGCTATCGCATCCACTAGTTACCTATCAACTGTGCAAAATACCGAATATATCGACGACCTAGCAGCGGCTTTGCAACAACCAGCCGACCTCAGCTTTGAACTACCAGACCCAGAAGATGAAGAAATATTAGACTCAGAATTTCAACAACAGCTAGATGTAGCTTGGCAGGTATGCGATCGCTTTGACCTGCAAACAGAAATCTGGCGGGGGCGAATTTTAAGGGCTATCCGCGATCGAGAGAAAAGAGGAGGCGACGGACGGGGTACGGGATTTCTCAAATGGCTCAAAGAACGGGAAATTAGCAAAAGTCAAGCATACGCCTGGATTCAGCTGGCTAACAGTGCTGATACTCTCCTCGAAGAAGGAAAATTAGACCCTAAATCGGTGAATAACTTTAGCAAAAGGGCATTTATCGAAACCTCTAAGGCTGTCCCAGAAGTTCAGCAGATGGTAAGTGAAGCGGCGCAAAAAGGTGACCAGATCACCAGGCGAGAAGTGCGCCAACTCACCGATGAATGGACCGCCATGTCTTCAGAATTACTACCAGAACCAGTGAAGGTAAAAGCCGCGGAAAACTCCCTTCCCGCCCGCTACATTGCCCCCCTGGTGAAGGAAATGGAAAAACTACCAGAATCACACCAACGGGTGATTCAAGCAGAAATTGCGACTAACCCAGATGTCGATACTCTCAAGCAGGTAACTTCAGAAGCCCGTCACCTGGCTAAATATCTCAAGGGAGCCGCCCAAGTCCAAGCACTTACCCAGGCAGATATTGACATTGAAACCGCCCTGGAAGAAGCCCAAAGAATCGGCTGTTTGAGTCTAGCTGCGGACTTGGTTAATCAAGCATCACAAATAGAACAAACAATTGCCAAGTTGTACATGAATTGGAAGCGCATCGCTAACTTAGCAGACCGGCTCTATGTAGATACTGGTGCTAGTACACCCCAGTTGCGATCGCTCCTGACTTGCATCGAACCTCTGGGTGGTGAAGTCATGGAACTACAGCTCAGTGGTGCTACTCAACACACCATCCGCGTACAAATCCAGGAAACGAATTAGCCCATACTCAATTCTTAATCCCTGTGGCGGCTATACCACGAATAAACTGACGCTGGCCGATGAGGAATAAGACTATTACCGGTACGGTGGCTATAGTCACCGCCGCCATCATCAAAGGCCAATTATTTGTGAATTGTTCTTGAAACTCTGCTAAGGCTAATTGCACTGTTCTCAATTCCGGTCTGGTTGTAAATACCAACGGTTTAAACAAATCGTTCCATTCGGCAATAAAGGTAAACAGAAACAGTGTGACTAAGGCTGGACGGGCTAAAGGTAACATGACTCGCCATAAAATTTGCAGTCGGTTCGCTCCGTCTATGCTTGCTGCTTCTTCCAACTCTACGGGAATTGTTTGGAAATACTGACGTAATAGGAAAATCCCAAAGCCATTGACAGCAGTTGGTAAAATCAGCGCCCCATAAGTATTAATCAGGTGTCCCCACTTTAAAACTAAGAAGATGGGAATCACCAGTAATTGGAAGGGAATTACTAAAGTGGCCAAAACAACCACTAACAGCGCTTGTTTACCACGAAATTTCAATCTGGCCAAGGCGTAACCCGCTAAGGCAGAAGTGACCATTTGAAAGGCTGTCACAGCGATCGCCACTAAGGTAGAATTAGCAAACGCTAGTAAAAATTGACCCCGCTGCCAGGCATCGCGGTAATTAGCTAAAGACCAGTTAGTTTTGGCTGAAATTTCTACAGTAGCTCCCGGAGGTGCAAAAGAGGTGAGGAAGACCACTAGCAAGGGGAATAGGACAATAAATGCCCCCAATAGCAGCACTCCTAGGCGCAAAAAATTGCCAGATTTTAGATTCCAAGGTTTAGGCATGAGTTGTGCATCCAAGCTTTGTTTTCTACTACTAGAGCATCGTCCCCAGCAAGAGTTAATCTATAACATAGTGACTTGTTAAGTTAAATTAAACCATAGTGATGATTACCCTAAATCTATCAGGGACAATCAAATTTTTGTATCAAATGATTCAAGTTTACCGGAGTAAACACACCATGCAACAACTTACAGCCGAGTTAGAAATTGATTTCCACAGTGAAGAATACAAAGATGCTTACAGTCGCATCAATGCTATTGTCATTGAGGGGGAACAAGAAGCTTATGAAAATTACATCACATTGGCTCAAATGCTCCCAGACTGTAAAGATGAACTCATTCGTTTATCTAAAATGGAAAATCGCCACAAAAAGGGTTTTGAGGCTTGTGGGCGTAATCTAAAAGTTACACCAAATATGGAGTTTGCTCAGGAGTTCTTCGCTCAACTCCACGCCAATTTCCAAACAGCCGCAGCTGAGGGTAAAGTGGTGACTTGCTTGCTGATTCAGTCTTTGATTATTGAATGCTTTGCGATCGCAGCATATAACATTTACATTCCCGTTGCCGATGACTTTGCCCGTAAAATCACTGAGGGAGTAGTCAAAGATGAGTATAGTCACCTCAACTTTGGAGAGGTGTGGTTGAAAGAAAACTTTACAGAATCGAAAGCTGAATTAGAAGCAGCCAACCGCCAAAACCTACCCATTGTTTGGAAAATGCTCAACCAGGTAGAAGATGATGCCCACGTCTTGGCCATGGAAAAAGAAGCTTTAGTAGAAGACTTCATGATTCAATACGGTGAAGCATTGAGTAACATTGGATTCACGACGAGGGACATTATGCGGATGTCTGCCTATGGACTCACAGCCGCTTAATAAGTGCCTAGGGGCAGGCAAAATACGGAATTTAAAATACTTACCGGAATTTAGCACTGCCTAGTTTTATCCGTGATGCATCTTACGCTTTGTGTCATCCTTGTGAAAGTGATATCAAGAAACCAGAATACATTAAGATTTTCTTAATGAAGAATTACTTTTCCCCGGTATTTCCGTTGGCCTAGGGTTTCCGAAGCAAAAAAGAAAAAGGCAATATTACTAATTGCTTGGTATTTAGTTCTTCCCCACTTATTCAACGCTTTCGACAAAGCATACGCCTAATACATCAATACATGTTTGGTCTAATTGGACATTTGACTAGTTTAGAACACGCCCAAGCGGTAGCCCAAGAATTGGGTTACCCAGAATATGCCGATCAAGGGTTAGATTTTTGGTGCAGCGCCCCGCCCCAAATTGTCGATGAAATCACGGTTACCAGTGTAACTGGGCAGACAATCCAAGGACGGTATGTAGAATCTTGTTTTTTGCCGGAAATGCTAGCCAATCGGCGCATAAAGGCAGCAACACGCAAAATTCTCAACGCCATGGCTCATGCTCAAAAGCATGGCATAAATATTACTGCCTTGGGGGGATTTTCCTCAATTATTTTTGAAAACTTTAAATTGGAGCAATTTAGGCAAGTCCGCAACATCAAACTAGAGTTTGAACGCTTCACCACCGGGAATACTCACACAGCCTACGTCATTTGTCGCCAGGTGGAACAAGCGTCAAAACAAATAGGAATTGATTTGTCGAAAGCGACTGTTGCTATATGTGGCGCTACTGGAGATATTGGCAGTGCAGTGACACGCTGGCTTAATATCAGAACAGATGTCAAAGAACTTTTGCTCATCGCCCGTAACCATGAACGTCTAACAGAGTTACAAGCCGAATTGGGAAGGGGGAAAATTATGGGTTTAGATGAAGCACTCCCCCAAGCTGATATCGTCGTTTGGGTCGCCAGTATGCCCAAAGGTCTGGAAATTGATTTTCAAGTCTTGAAGCAGCCTTGTTTGCTGATTGACGGTGGCTATCCGAAAAATTTAGCTACTAAAATTCAGCAGAGTGGGGTTCATGTGCTAAACGGTGGCATCGTGGAACATTCTCTCGATATTGACTGGAAAATTATGAAAATAGTCAATATGGATGTTCCCACACGCCAGTTGTTCGCTTGCTTTGCTGAATCAATGCTGCTTGAATTTGAGAAGTTGTACACGAACTTTTCTTGGGGGCGCAATCAGATTACCGTAGACAAAATGGAGCAGATTGGTCAAGCATCTATAAAACACGGGTTTAGACCACTGCTAGTTGAGTCATTAGTGCTTAACTAGTGACTGGAAATGCCTATAGTCAGCCCCAACATCCCCACCCTATGCCCCGCCCTGAAGGACGGGGAAAATTAACACTCAAAACTCTGAATTTGTAAGATGCCAACTACCGAGCGCAAACCACTACTGTTAGATTTTGAAAAGCCACTAGCAGAACTGGCAAACCGAATTGATCAGATTCGGCAACTGGCAGCAGAAAATGGCGTTGATGTTTCTGGTGAAATTCGCAAATTAGAAACACGGGCTATGCAACTACGGGAAGAAATTTTTAGTAATTTATCGCCTTCCCAACGTCTGCAAGTTGCTCGTCATCCTCGTCGCCCTAGTACACTTGACTATATCCAGTCCATCAGTGATGAGTGGATGGAGTTACACGGCGATCGCTGCGGTGGCGACGATCCGGCTTTAGTTGGTGGTGTAGGTCGTTTGGGCGGGCAGCCAGTGGTGATGTTAGGTCATCAAAAAGGCCGCGACACCAAGGATAATGTCGCCCGGAATTTCGGTATGGCTTCCCCCGGTGGTTACCGGAAAGCCCTGCGCTTGATGGAACACGCTCACAAGTTTGGGATGCCGATTATAACTTTCATCGACACCCCAGGGGCTTGGGCGGGTATAGAAGCTGAACATCAAGGTCAAGGAGAAGCCATCGCCTATAATTTACGGGAAATGTTTTGTTTTGATGTGCCCATTATCTGCACAGTCATCGGCGAAGGTGGATCTGGTGGCGCTTTAGGTATTGGTGTGGGCGATCGCCTGATGATGTTTGAACACGCCGTTTATACCGTTGCCACCCCGGAAGCCTGCGCGGCGATTTTGTGGAAAGATGCCAGCAAATCCCCCCAAGCAGCTGTGGCTTTAAAAATCATTTCCCACGACCTAAAAAACTTGGGTATCATTGACGAGATATTACCTGAACCCATTGGTGGCGCTCATTCCGATCCCCTAGAAGCGGCCAGAACTCTTAAGCAAAGCTTATTAGACAACTTGGAAGAACTCAACCGCTTAACATCTCAAGAGCGCCGGCAACTGCGCTATGAAAAATTTCGCAAAATTGGTGTTTTTACTGAATCTATCCACTGATACCACCAGAAAATCACCCCATTGCTCATCGGCAATGCTATAATACCTATGGCTACCCAAAGATGGTTAAAAATTTCAACAGCCATAGGTTTTTTGTATTTTTAGCAAATCAACTGGATTTAGCGGGTGGTTTGTCTGTTCTTTAGTAATCACTGATCATTTACTAAAAATTGCTTGCTGAAAATTACTTTAACAAGCCCCAAAATTTCCATAATTAGTTGCGCAAAAATTTGGAGAAAGCATGAGTTGGGAAAAACGACGCGCCCTAATTACTGGGGCTAGTAGTGGAATTGGCAAAGCAACGGCATTAGCCTTTGCCAAAGCGGGAATTGATGTCGCTTTAGTCAGCCGTTCTTTAGACAAGTTGGAGATAGTAGCCGCAGCAGCTAGGGATACAGGAGTAGCAGCCAAGGCTTACCCTGTGGATTTGGCTAATGTCTCTCAAGTAAAAGCAGCAATTCAAGACATCGCCCTTGATTTTGGCGGCATAGATATCTTAGTCAACAATGCCGGTATAGCATACACAGCAAACTTAAGTGAAACCCCCCTAAAAGATTGGCAGCAAGTCATTAACTTGAACCTCACCAGCGTATTTGAATGCTGTATGGCTATCTTGCCGGGAATGAGACAAGCAAAACAAGGTATGATTATTAACGTCGCCTCCATTGCCGGAAAGCAAGCTTTTCCGGGTTGGGGAGCTTATAGCGTCAGTAAAGCGGGCTTACTGGCCTTGAGTCAAACCCTAGCACAAGAAGAACGCAGCCATGGGATTCGGGTCACTGCAATTTGCCCTGGTGCTGTGAATACGGAATTGTGGGATACAGACACCGTACAGTCGGATTTTGACCGTTCAAAAATGTTAACGCCAGAAATCGTTGCTCAGTCAATTCTCTACACAGCCTTACTACCACAGCAAGCTGTCATTGATGAATTAACCCTCATGCCCAGTGCTGGCGCTCTTTAAACTCTAAAATCTTGAGTACTGGGTATTTATTTAACTCAGGTGGGTGATCAAAATGGTCTCCCTAATATCTCAAACAGCAGCGCCACTTTGTTTAAATCTTTATCTCCTGGTTTAATTTCTACACCGCTAGATAAATCTATCCCATCGGGTTTGACTTGACTTAATGCAGCTACTATATTATCTGGGGTTAGTCCCCCAGCTAATAACCAAGGACAATTAGGTCTAAATTTCTCTAACATTTCCCAGTCTAAAGTTTGTCCAGTACCTCCTAATTGTTGGGGATGATAGGCATCTAGTAGTATTGTGTCTATATGGTCTGTATAGTTGGCTGTTGCCATGAGGTTCTCTAAACTGCGAATTCTAAAGGCTTTGATGATTTCGATATTGGGCAGACTTTGACGTAAAATACAGCAAAACTCCGGGGTTTCGTCCGCGTGTAACTGTACACCAGTCAATCCAGCACTCTTGACTATCTGGATAATTTCAGGAATGCTAGCCTTGGCAAAAACCCCGATTTTGTCAATATTTGCCGGTAATTGCGCCACCGCCGCCTGAATTTGCTCTGGGGTAACATAGCGGGGCGATGTGGGTACACATATAAATCCTAGTGCGGTTGCACCTAGGGAAGCGATCGCTACAGACTGTTGTGGTTGAGTAATACCGCAAATTTTTACCCGCATATGAATTTTATCTACAAGATATAGCATTTCCCATGCTCGTGAGGTACAATTTTTTTAGTTTGAGGGAACAGGGAACACCGGAACAGGGAACAGGGAATTGGTGTGTACTTCATGAGCCTGAAAAAGGCTATAAATACTAACCTAACCTTTGAGGGAGGATGGAGAAACTTTTTCAGGAGCAGTATAGCTACATTAGCTTGTTTATCCCTGACAAAGAACTATGATCTCATCAATCTTATTAACAGTTCAAGTGACGGTTCCCAACACTGGTACTACATCGAATTGGATTGCTACTGCTATTATTATTGGCAGTTGTCTGTTATGTCTTTTAATTATTCCCCGCACTATTAGTTACCCACAGGTGGGTAATAAAATGCCTTTACCTTTGTCGGGACTGTTCAATAATCCTAGTATTGGCTGCTTCTTGGCGGCTATGAGTGCTGGTCATATCATTGGTGTGGGTGCGGTTTTGGGACTGACTAATCTGGGTATTATTTAATTTTGTTTCTGTCTACATTAGCCCCAAGTATTGGGAATCTAGGTCAATCGGATATCACACGACGGAAATCCCCACCCTCAGTCATTTGTACTGGGGGTTAGTTATATGTCAACCTAGAAGTAAGGTATCTGGTTGTCCCTCATCACACACACAAATATGTTGACGGTTAACTGCTGGCGGTTGACAGTTATCAGTGAACACTCAACTAGGACAAGATCATGCAAAGTTGGAAAATTGGCTCTTTATTTGGCATCCCACTATTTTTAGATCCACTATGGTTTATAGTTTTAGGGTTAGCTACCCTTAACTTTAGTATGGCTTACCAGCAATGGGGTACTACCATCGCTTGGAGTGCGGGGATAGTCATGGCGCTACTGCTGTTTACTTCAGTATTATTACATGAGTTGGGTCACAGCTTGGCAGCGCGATCGCAAGGCATTAAAGTTAATTCTATTACTCTATTTCTCTTTGGTGGTATTGCGGCTATAGAAGAGGAATCAAAAACCCCCGCTAAGGCGTTTCAAGTCGCCATCGCTGGGCCTTTGGTAAGTATTGCCCTATTTTTGCTGTTTAGTATAACCACTAACATTACACCGGCAACTAGCCCTGTGTCGGCTATGGTTACAGATTTGGCAAGAATTAATTTAGTTGTCGCCCTGTTTAACCTCATTCCCGGTTTACCTCTAGATGGCGGACAAGTATTGAAGGCTGCGGTGTGGCAAATGACAGGAGACCGCTTTCAAGCTGTACACTGGGCTGCGAGGGCTGGGCAAATTTTAGGTTACAGTGCGATCGCCTTGGGATTTGTTGTAGACTTTTTGACTAGCGAGTTAATTACTGGCTTATGGATTGCTTTAATTGGTTGGTTTGCTGTGCGTAATGCTAACAGCTATGACCGTGTAACTACCTTACAAGAAACTTTGCTGAAGTTATTAGCCAGGGATGCGATGACTCGTGATTTCCGCGTAGTTGATGCGGGTCAAAGTTTACGTAATTTTGCTGATTCTTACCTATTGGATACTAACGCCGCCAATATCTACTTTGCTGTAGCTGATGGGCGTTATCAGGGTATGGTTAGTATTGATGATTTACGCCTGGTAGAAAGAGGTGAATGGGAAAACCGCACTCTACAAACTATAGTGCATCCCTTAGCAGAAATCCCCTGCGTAGCTGAATCGACTTCTTTCGCTGAGGTGATTAACAAGCTGGAAAATGAGCATTTACCGCGAATTACCGTGCTTTCGCCAGCTGGTACAGTTGCGGGTGTGATTGACCGGGGGGATATTGTGCGGGAGTTGGCGCAAAAATTAAATTTACGCCTTACTGATGAGGATGTTCAGCGTATTAAGGAAGATGGTAGCTATCCCCCAGGGTTGCAATTAGGAACAATTGCTAAGTCAATTACACATTAGAGGTTGTTTGTCAAGTATTAAACAGGTAATTTTTATTTTAGGGAACAGGGAATGGGGAACACCGGAACAGGGAACAGGGAATGGGGAATGGGGAATGGGGAATGGGGAACCGAAACAATCAAATCCAATCCCCTCCCCTGACAAGGACAAGACTTGGTGGACAAGGTGGACAAGGTGACCACCGGAGAAAACCAGTACAAAGTCTGTATTCTTGGTAAGAAAAATAGCCCCTTAAAAGACCATTGTCCGTATAAAATCTTCCTTGTCCACTTTCCTTCCTTGTCTTCGGTGGTCTTGCCTTCACAGATCATATTAAAAACCTACCCTTGTAAGGAAGGGGGTGGGGTTAAATAATATTAGATACACTAATTATGACTTTGCAAACATCCTCTTAGAGGTGATTTACCTTAATTCTGCTGTATTGTTTCAAGTTTCCCCATTAAAGAAGTTGCTGAGAAGTTCTGGAAGCTTGTTGATTTCTTGTATCAGGTCGTCGGGACTAAAACCAAAGGTATTCAAAATCACGATGATCACAAAAACAGCGATCGCACTACTAATAAATGTTTTTAATACTTTAAACAATGCCCGGAAAATAATCAAGGCGACAATTACAGCAGCAACGAGAATGATGATATTAGTTGGCATTTTCGTGATAAATAATTGCTTGCAGATTCGGGATAAAATATGATCTTGCCTTTTTCAGGCTCATGAAGTACACACCAATTCCCTATTCCCTGTTCCCTATTCCCTGTTCCGGTGTTCCGGTGTTCCCTCAAACTAAAAAAAATTGTACCTCACGAGCATGGTAAATGCTATAATAGTAAACACAGTTTTATTGGTAGTCAATAAAATTCTGCCTTGGGGTTTAAATTTTGGCGGTAATTTCCCCCCATTCAGACAGAGAAAGGGGTTGTACTTGTATCTCCATAGCAAAACAATTACAAGCGGCGGTAATCAAGGCGCTGATAATTGTATCTAGACTCAAATTACCAGGAAGTTCTATAGTAGTGATAGGTTCTGTACCAAACACCTGAGTAAACAATTGAGCATCCTGGTGTAAAGGCATTGAACCATGTTGGAGAATTACCCCACCTTTTTGTACTTGGGCGCTACCAATCAGTTTAGCACCATTGGGTAACAGTAAATCTGCACTTGTCGCCGTACCAAAACAGTTAGGGTTGTGGATATAGCCCCGCCCTGCAGTACCATAGGACAATTCCACACCAAGCGATCGCCATCCTTGAATTAAAAACTCACAAATTTTCTCATATATCTGTAGACGATTACCAGTAATGCCCGAAGTAACCACAGTATAAGTTAAATCACCTTGATGTAACACAGCCCTACCACCAGTAGGACGGCGCACCAAGTCTAACTGCTGTCCTCGCCAAATCAAATTCTGCCACAATTCCGGGTATTGGCGTTGGTGATAGCCCAGAGAAATAGCAGGTGGCGACCAGGTGTAAAATCGCAGAGTTGGGGGATGGTCTCCAGATTTATGCTGTTCTAACAACCATCTGTCAATAGCCATCTGCACATCCCCCGCAGCTTCTAACCAAGGAATTAGTCGCCACACCTGCGGACTATGCAAGTTTTCAATTGGGTTCAACACTGATATTTAGAGAGTTGCAAAAAAGACAATTTATCACGAAAATCCCAGGACTCGCAGCCAAAACCCGAAAAAATCCTGGGTAAATCCTGTGGAGTGGGTATACTACCCGCCTTACATAAGTAAGCTGCTATAACAGACAATCCTAGGCAGAACCATACTCAGATTGCAAAACTTCATCATTCTCATCAGCAATAGTTGCCACAATGGTAATCAACCGTGAGACCTCCGCAGGAGATAAATCTTCCAGAGTGCGTGTTGATATCACCACTACCTGACTTTCAACAATACCAAAACGGGCTTCTAAAGTGCTAGAGCAGTTCATTTCCAAAAGATGACGCATTAACTTAGCCTCATCCCGAGCAGGTAACTTAAGCACCGCCGACCAAACCGTGATAGTATCATCGTCGTTTTGTCCATTCAATTGGACAAATACGTCCACAGTCCCGTACCTAAATTTCCAGAGATAACCTCCTCCTGACGGGTGACTAACCATAGCGCTATCATCTTGTTCTAGAGATTCAATGACATTTTCAATGACTTCTATGTGGTTAATAGTCACCGTCTCTGGGTTGAGTTCATCACTGATGAGGGTTTCTTGGTAGTTTGTCATATATATTTTTTCCTCAAGATAGTTATTTCTGCATCTACACATAGTTCCAAAAAACATAGACAAATATCTCATGCCTTTCGTTTGTCGGGAATAAGCCCGACAGGGCGAACTACAACGCCCTCTATCCCTAGACTAAATGCTGTCGGGACTACTTTACGTAAAATATTCAAACTACCATTAA